>NZ_SPKP01000056.1:62491-64923 GCF_023127835.1 Pseudomonas sp. B329
TCCAAATCCCTGTCGAATTACGGCCAGCGTGGTTTGACGGGGCGCCTAAGATCAAAAGCAGATCAAGATCAAGAGCGGCTCGCTTCGCATCGTGGTTACTGTCGTTGGCATCTACCGTCAGGTGCGTCGCGAGAACCCATTAACGACGATATACAGCAGCGGCCCTACCGACACGAACACCGCCGTCAACAGGAAATACGGGATCAACGACGCCACGGAGCGCCCTCGTCCGCGCGCGTCCCGGTACATCCACACACACGCCAGCACCGCCATCAAATACAGGTCAATCACCACTTGTGCGGTATCAGGCCGCGACATCAGCTCGCGTCCAAATGCCAGCAGTGATTGCTCGGCCGTGAGCATCGTCGCCGCCGTGTAGAGGGTAAATCCCAGCAGGGCAGCCAGAGCAATATAGGGTCTGTGCATGGTCTCTTCCTTGAAGCGCAATGGTAGTCATCGCGGCCACCTTAGCTGGTTTTGTGAAATATCTGTACGTAGACTGCCGCCATCCCCCCACGTGAAGGCGGCGAAAAAACGTGATGCAAGTTACTGAAGTCTCCATTGCCCAATTGCGCGCTGCGCTTGAAGCCGGGCAGACCACGGCCGTTGAACTGGTCCAGGCATACCTGGCACGGATCGATGCCTACGATGGCCCGCAGACAGCTACGGCGCTGAACGCCGTGGTGGTGCGCAACCCTGACGCCCTGAAAGAAGCCGAGGCGTCGGATGCGCGCCGCGCCAAGGGCCAGACCCTGGGACCGCTGGAGGGTATTCCCTACACGGCCAAGGACAGTTACCTGGTCAAAGGTCTGACGGCCGCATCCGGCAGCCCGGCGTTTGCCAAGCTGGTGGCCCAGCGCGATGCCTTCACCATTGAGCGTCTGCGTGCCGGTGGCGCGATCTGCCTGGGCAAGACCAACATGCCGCCGATGGCCAATGGCGGCATGCAGCGTGGCGTGTATGGCCGCGCCGAAAGCCCTTACAACGCCGACTACCTGACCGCGCCATTTGCGTCCGGTTCTTCCAACGGCGCGGGCACTGCCACCGCCGCCAGCTTTGCAGCGTTTGGCCTGGCTGAAGAAACCTGGTCGAGTGGCCGCGGCCCGGCCTCCAACAATGGTTTGTGTGCCTATACGCCTTCCCGTGGGGTGATTTCGGTACGCGGCAACTGGCCATTAACCCCGACGATGGACGTCGTGGTGCCGTATGCGCGCACCATGGCCGACCTGTTGGAAGTGCTCGACGTCGTGGTGGCCGAAGACCCCGACAAGCGCGGCGACCTGTGGCGCCTGCAACCCTGGGTACCGATCCCCAGCGTCACCTCGGTGCGCCCGGCCTCATACGCCGCACTGGCCACCAGCAGCGAAAGCCTGGCCGGCAAGCGCTTTGGCGTGCCGCGCATGTACATCAATGCCGACCCCGACGCCGGCACCAGCGAAAAACCCGGTATCGGCGGGCCCACCGGGCAAAGGATCAATACCCGCGCCACGGTGATCGAGTTGTGGCAAGCCGCCCGCCAGGCGCTGGAGGCCGCCGGCGCCGAAGTGATCGAGGTAGATTTCCCGCTGGTATCCAACTGCGAAGGCGACCGGCCCGGCGCGCCAACGGTGTTTACCCGTGGCCTGGTGTCCAAGGAGTTCCTCCACGACGAACTGTGGGAACTGTCTGCCTGGGCCTTCGATGACTTCCTGCGCGCCAACAACGATCCGGCGCTCAACCGCCTGGCGGATGTGGACGGACCAAAGATCTTCCCCCACGACCCCGGCACCCTGCCCAACCGTGAAGACGACCTCGCCGCCGGCATGGATGAATACGTGCGCATGGCCCAACGCGGCATCACACCGTGGGACCAGATCGGTACCGTGCCCGATGGCCTGCGTGGCCTGGAAACAACCCGGCGCCTGGATCTGGAAGACTGGATGGACAACCTCGGCCTCGACGCCGTGCTGTTTCCGACCGTAGCCGATGTAGGCCCGGCCGATGCCGACGTGAACGAAGCGTCTGCCGACATCGCCTGGAGCAACGGCGTGTGGGTCGCCAACGGTAACCTTGCGATTCGCCACCTTGGCGTGCCCACCGTCACCGTGCCGATGGGCGTGATGGCGGATATCGGTATGCCGGTGGGGCTGACGTTTGCCGGGCGTGCTTATGATGATTCGGCGCTGCTGCGCTTTGCCGCAGCGTTTGAAGCCACCGGCAGCAAACGCGTGATCCCGCCACGCACACCGCCGCTGCCCAGCGAATAAAAGCAATTCAAATGTGTGAGGGGTATCTACACAACTTTGCAGTCGCCAACAGTAACCACGATGCGAAGCGAGCCGCTCTTGATCTGCTTTTGATCTGAGGCGCCCCGTCAAACCACGCTGGCCGGAATTCGACCTGGATTTGGGGGGTAAACCGGCAGGGATGCCGGTTTAGCCGCCCCGCGCCAT
>NZ_SPKP01000057.1:0-13710 GCF_023127835.1 Pseudomonas sp. B329
AAGCTGGCGGTGGAGTGACCGCCACTGCTGGCTCTGGCTGAACAGGTTCAACCAATGGTGCAGGCACGGGAGAGGTAAGCAATTGCTGTGTCCGCGGTACATTCACCTGACTATCCAAGAACAGGTAGTTCGGCGTAACGGATGAAAACTGCCCGACGATGCCTTTTTTGGCGGTAAGAATATTGAAGGTTTGTCCGACCAGGGTTTTTGCCTCGTCCTCCGTCAATAGGTTGGTGCGGTTCTCCAGTGACACTCTAACATCACCGCCATTCAGGGTTGCGACACCGGCACTATCGATCAGGTCGCTCCGTCCGTTCGGGGCGACTTCTACGGAGTAAACTGAGCCAGCATCAAAGGTCACATCGCCAGCGCGCAGCGTACCGATAGAGTTACCGGGCGCTACCGTGCCGCCAGCGTTGATCGTCAGAGCACCCACCGTGCCTATACCACCGAGCGTAGCGCCCGGGCCCACAGTGACCTGGCTTTCAAGGCGAGCATCAGGATGATCACTGTCACCAATGACCAGACGCCCGTCCCGAACCAGGGTTGCACCGGTATAGCTATTCTGACCATTAAGAATGAGCTGACTGCCACCTGACTTCGTGAGCCCCCCGAAACCCTCTATCGAGCCGTCATAGCGTGTATTGAAGCCCTGGTCGATGGTTAGCGACCCTTTTCCAAGCTGGATGGAGCCACCCTTGCCTTCCAACTTCGAAGCGATTAGATCGAATCCGTTTAGATCAAGTGCTCCACCATTGATGGTATAGGCGGTGTTGTTGACGAACCCACCCGCATTGCCGGCTCTGAGGATGCCCTCCTCGACAAATGTTCCGCCCGTATAGGTGTTGGGGCCTGAAAGCGCGAATGTACCGGCCCCCAGTTTTGTGAGGCTGCCTGTGCCCGTTAAGGCTTTCGTAGCAGACACCACCAAGCCGGATTCGGCGACATCAATCCATCCTTGCTGTTCGAGAACGACGTCCCGATCAAGCTCGCCCATGGATAAACCTGCGACCCTGAGCCCGCCATTGGCCAGCCGCAGCTTAGCCTCGCTTCCTCCCAAAGCTTTATCCTCGTCAACAACAAGAAGCCCTCCGTCCGTTACAAGGGTTTCACCGATAAAAGAGTGATCGTCGATACAATAATCAGTGACAGCCTGCTGGAAACGGCTATCGCTGCCCTTACAATTGAGAAGGGATTTCTTCTCTTCAATACTCAGCTTCGTTAATGTGGGATTACCTTCACTGTCCGCAACCTGTCCAAGATAGACATCATTACGATAGTTGTTGCGAACAAGATTAAACGTTTTGTTTTTTTTTGCGAAGTTGTAAGCATTGGCGCCCCACACAAGAAGTTTTTTTTCTTGTTTGTCTGTGTTGTCTGTGTTGCCTGTGTTGCCTTCGTAAACTTCAAGATGCGGTCCCACCCAGCGCAGATTCTGCGCCACGGGTTCGTGGTCCGAAAGAGAACCGCCATTGGGCAACCTGGCTAGCTTACTGAGATTACCTGAAGGATTCCCATCGTCAGCAATTTCCGCCCATTTGGCGAAGGGGCGAGACACCATAATATGATCAATTGTCACCCTGTCCCAGCTCGGCCAAGTATTTGTTGAGATTTCACCATCACTCGCCCAGGTAGCGCGCTCGTCGCCTACTTGGCTAGGTTTGAATAGCTCCCGGTGTTGCTCAAACTGTAAGAGCTGGTATTGTTTTTTGAATACATTCAGAGTTAACGGCAAGTTGCTGAGAACAGGATAGCTTTCATCCTGCAGCGGACTACTTCCCCCTGAGTCTAAATTTTTATTTAAAGCATCTGCCCACTGCATCCAAGATAAATAATTAATATTTTTCCCAGGATGCGCCCTCGCGATTATATCTAAGTATTCTTTGCTTGCTTCAGCCAGGTACTCATAGGTAAGTTTTTTATAAAAAGAGCTCTCTACCTCAACGCCATTTTTTTTACTTATAATATTCCGCATTAATAATAGTTGCTGCTCTCTTCTGTGCAATCCTCTCTCTGAAACATCACCAGCGTTAAAATCTCCAACAAGCACCATAGGAACACCGCTGGTTAACGCGGAAGAGTTAAGTTTTTTAGCGGCGCTAACTCGCTCAGACGGTAAGTCCGAATGGTCTAAATGGATGCCGGTTACGATAGCCGTCGGAAAACCATTGCCGGGATTAATTTTGATAGTGTCACCAGGTAAATTTACAAAAGGCACTGAGGAAAATATTGTCCCATCCCCTTTATCTTTTTCATCTAAATTTTTCTCCATTGGCAAAAAGCTTTCTTGTTTTTTCGTTCGACTATTCAACGTATCGATGGTGTTTCTATAAAATATATTGACGAAACTTTCGTCAAACAACTCCCTTTTGTTATTGTTGTTAAGCTCAGGCAGCACCAGAATATCCGGAGACGCTTTTAGGAGTAGATTTTTCATGTGTTCGGAATAAAAAAACTTTTTATCGCTTACTCCCCCCTGGTCCCAGACCTTAGAATTATGTTCAACATTCCATATGTTAAACGCCATGAATTTTACGGAAAAATTGTTTGGTGTCGATTCCTGGGCAAGGGCTTCTGGTATAAATAATCCAATCGATACAATTGCTGTGACCACCATTCTCTCTGGATTGTTTGGATTTGTTTTTTTTATTGGTTTGAACATATATCTCTCCCCTCATGCATTATTGAGTTTTCAATCAACATAAATCAGGCCTGGAGGAGAACAATCTATCTCCATAGGCGTGAAGTTTTCAGGGTCCTGCAAAAAAACATGGCATTAACTTACGAAATATAAAATATGTAAAGCTTTTCAGCGTGAGTACTTAAGATAGAGCAAGGAGCACTCGGGCTATTTTTCATTGATTAATGTCTTTAATATTTCATGGGTACAGCCATCATTATTGCCATCAAGCTGATAGCTTTAACTTAGACAATATTACCAGTGTGCTTGTTTGCGACTAAGCTTGGCCTAAAAACGTCCAATTAAGCAGCAGGCAACCGTTGTTTTCAGACGTTGTGGATTGTTGCTACTGATCAACACCACCCATCGACTTATGTCCGCTTTTGGATCGTTATTTAGCGATTAACCCCCTATCAACAATTCACCTTGTAAGTCCGTGCCCCTAGGTTTCGCCCAGATCGCTAGGCCCACGAGCTAAAATGTCGACATGCTGACTTCATCCGTTCTTGTGTTGCTGGATTTAGTAAAAATATGGATACGAATTGCATGCCCCTAGCCTATGTCGAATCGTATAGCCGCTGTGAATGAGGTTGATTCTCGTAGCAATATGGTTGAGTGCATATAGGAATCTTCTTAAAAATTATGCGAAAACTTCCCGAGGACCGAAGTGATTCACAACTTTTTTTATAAATCAATTGCTTATGGTTTTTCGATTTTTTTACACGGGGTCGAGCTTAGCCCTATTAAGAAGGCGGTGGCCACTTACATGATGTGGGCCTCTGAAAAATTACGGGCTCAAGGTTCGTTGTGCAAAAAGCTGCGTATAAGCATCCGTACAGGGATGTTCAATCCCAAAGAAACAAAGTATGCAAACGGTGTGGTGGTGGATCTGCCCTACCCTACCGATGACGTGCGATTACTCACGAAAGCCGCGATTGAGGCGCTGGATAAGGTATTCCGGACGGGCTTCAAGTTACAGCAAGGCTGAGGTAATGCTAATGAGCCTTTGCCAGCCAAGCGAGTACACCGACGATCTGTTTGCGGTGTCGCAGCCTGCAGATGCGTCCAGGGTGATGGGCGTCCTGCATCAGATTAACGGCCCTTGGGGCCGGGATACGTTGCGTATCAGCCAGTGTGCCGGCGAATCCTGACTGGGCCATGCGTCGGGAGCTGATGAATCAGAGCTACACCACCAGGCTCGATCAGTTGTGGAAGATCTGCTGCATAGGCTGGAGATGTCTACGATGCCGGGGGCAGTCCAATCACGAAGGGTTCGTAGGCCACGAAATATCTATCTATGCCGCGCTCAATGAATGATTTACGGTATATCATCGGCGCCGCTGGGGGCTTTCCGGCGCGGATGGCCAACTGAATTTAATTGTAGGCATCGGAGATTTTTTCCAGGCACATCGAGTTCACAGCCTGCAGATCAACGTGTTTAATTTTCCGATTTCTGCGGATCTCCCAAAAACACCGCGGACTGACCTCACAGCTTTCTTAGAATCCATCGTTTCTGAAAGTGCTACCAGCATTCAAAAGTTTAGTGCGCTTTAAAAGCCTAATCCTGAAGCGCTCTCCTCATAATCATCACTAATGAATTCCTGCGATGGCTGTGCCGTCGCACTGGTCGCAGATTGCAGTTCGTAGGAGCCATCGGCGTGGCGATGGAAACTCAGACCAGTTCCCTCCAACAATCGCGCAAGACCGGCTTCGGTGCTGAAGTCACCGTGCAGGCCGTTGCTGCGCTTATTGGCTGTTAGCGTCGATCTGCCCGCCATGTTGATATGTGCCTGCACGCCAAAACGCGTGAGCGACAGGTCCAGCGGGCCTGCCTCGATGTTATAAGTCTGACGCTCGGTCTGGGCGAATATTGCTGTGCTATGTAGCGGCTGTAGGCTGAGTAACAGCAAACCCATTGTGCTGGTGCGTAAGACATTTGTTGCAGAAATCATGCAAAACTCCTAGGGCTGAAGGCCCAGCCATTACGATGGGTTATCCATATAGGTCAAGCGAGTTTTGAAAAAAATGCGGGATGAGTAAAAAATTTCAGACCCAGCATCACGGTCATCCAATACCAGGCACGTCGCTCAATAATCACCGGCAATGTATGGCAAGCCAGCCAGCGCGGAATCTATATCGATACTACTGCCACACATGACGCCAGGATGTATGTCTGGCAAACGCGGGGGCATGACGAGATTTTGCTTCTCCAGGCATACGTTGGGCCTAAACCTACACGTAATTATCCTAATCGTTCATCTATAGACAGCAAATACTCCTCAGTCGGATGATAACCGTTTGATTTCTAAAGCCAATATATTAGAAATATTTAGAAATGAAATATAAATGCCTGATTAGTAAGTTTTTTACCTTCTCGTTAGTTTAGTAATTGGTCGAGACGAAAAATGCGATCGCTGAAAACACGAAGGTACAATTAAATAGAGGTTGCACTATGACAGAGCATTTCTTGAGTGTGAGAAACGAAGAAACGGTATCCACAACTAAAAATTTTTCGCCTGGTATAAATCTTTCAAATCGCTCATCATTCACTATACATGCTGCAGAAGCAGGTTCTAGCATGCAGGGCGGAAGAACTATGACAGGACATGTTTTTTTAGAAATCAATACACCAGGCTATCGTGGATCAATCGGTTTTAGCCCTGGTAGCAATTTAGACACTTCAAAAGATAATATATCAACGAACGATCACAACATTTACAAAGACACAAGTTCGCACCGATTTGAATTCCCAAACAATCCTGTATTTCAAAGTGTTGCAGCTAACCTTGCAGAGCAAGCTAATGGGTTTGCGAGAGGGTCAATCGACCCAGGAAACTACAACCTTTTACTAAATAACTGTATTCACTTTGTAGAGAAGATACTTTCAAAAGCTGGCATAGAGATGAAACTTGCGTCAACACCTAACGGCGTAGCTAAGGAAATAGATAAAGTACCGGAGAAGCTTAAAACTCCACTTCTCATAGATTTGGACGGTGATGGTATCACTACCCTACCAATCGAGCATGGCGTAAAATTTGATTATGAGGGAGACTCCAACTCTATCAATACTGGATGGGCTAGTAAAAATAGCGGATTTCTTATTATTGATAGGAACGATGACGGTATCATCAATAGCGGCAAGGAGCTTTTTGGTGATCATACTCCCCTACCAAATGGTGAAATTGCCTCAGATGGCGTGATGGCTCTTACCGCGCTGGACAACAACTACGACAATTTAATCGACGATAGAGATGCGGTATGGTCTGATCTGAAAGTCTGGCAAGATCTCAACAGCAATGGGGTTTCAGAGGCAAATGAACTGCAATCGCTCATTGATATTGGTTTAAAAAGTATAAATTTGTCATTCACACAAAATTCAATTCTCGATGAGCATAGAAATATTCACGAATTCCATTCAACAGTAAACTGGAACGATGGCCGAATAACAGATATAACGGATGTGTTATTTAGGGTGCCTGATGTATCAGAAGACAGGGGCAATATTAGTTTGATTGATCAAAGCTATCTTGTTGATGTTGTAGGCTCAATAGGCACTGTCGGAGAAACTTATTTGTGAACACGCTAATTCAATCACGACTAGTTAGTTATATCGCACTAACCTTGCTGCCTCTATCGATGGCTACCGATGCGGCTGACTATATGAAGAATTCAGATTTAATTCTACCTCCCGCCATTACAAAAAAACTTGAATATCCGTATTCTCAGATAAATCGGTACCCTGAGAACTTAGAAGAGTTTGCGATTGTACATAAACTTGCCAGTGAGGGTGTTGCTCAATACAATTATATACTGGGTGAGATTTATGGTGACCACAGATTAGATAAGTGGGAGGCAGACTACGAAGCCAGCTTTTACTATTATGTAAGATCGATTCAATTATATGAGCGTCATGCTGGAGCTCTTTTAGGATTGGGTGTGCTCTATCAACGTGGTTTAGGAACTACAAAAGATGTAAAAAAGGCGATTGAATTATATGAAAAAGCCGGTGATGCTGGATCAGCTATTGCTTATAATAACTTGAGTGTTCTCTATGCTTTGGGTAAAGAAATTCCGCAAGATCTCAGCAAAGCAAAAATTTATACTCAAAATGCGGCTCATCTAGGTGATGCGCAAAGCATAGAGGCATTAAGGAATTGGGATTATTACGTTGAAATATGGTCTACAGACGATGTAAAAAAACTTGATGAAATTACCGAAAAACATAGAAAAATCGAGCTGCAAAAAAAGCAATCTCAATAGCTCTCCACGTTAGGTTACAGGTAGCCCAGTAGTTGGGCTACCGCTAAATGACGCTTAAAGCGCTGGCGCGTTGGCGGCGATGTATATCAGCAGAGCCGCTTTCACGCTTCGGGGGAGGGATACGGGCACCACTGCCTAGTTTGCAGTAAGATATGGAGTCAATTGCGGACTCCACATCGATTTTCCTCAACAGATTATAACGTTTCCACTACTTAACTGATCCAGTCCCACCCCGACCAGCCTTACCGAGTCAGCACCAAACGAAAGCAATGTATCGCCATGATCTGTTGATACATAACTGTGATAATCATAGTTTATTCCGATATCTTCGATACCTTGGAAGACTAACTTGTCCCCGATGGTGAAACCTTCAATCGTATCGTTGCCGAAATTATCGTAGAATAGGAAGTTATCGTAACCCCCTCCCGATACCATGCGATCATTTCCGGTGCCACCGATGAAGTGATGGTTTCCTTTGCCTCCCAGTAGAAGATCGTTGCCGGCCTGTCCGAATAACCAGTCGCCGGGTGCACCGGCCTTAATCACATTGTTATCTGCGTCCCCTTTGACCGAAGAGGCATATTGCGTAAAATCATCACCGTTTCGTAAACCGTAATCGGTGAGGTGGTAAGTGGCGCTCTCGGTCCAGTCGAACGAACGGTCACCAAAAAACCAATATTTTTGAGATTTGGACTCTGTGCTGGTTAAGATTTCAATATCCCGGGTCATACTAATGCCGCCGTAGGCATCTTTGATATACAGCGTACCGTTACCATCATTGGCAAAGCTGAAGTCTTTCACCGATTTCTGAAGTTGGATGGTGTTGAGTCCATCTCCTCCCAACAGGATATTGTAACCACCACCATCTCTGAAAGTATCGTCACCCCCACCGCCTTCGATATAGTCATTACCACTTCCACCTTTAAGTAAGTCATTGTAGGTGCTGCCGATAATAAAGGTGCTACCAGTATGCTTTTCAGCAAATTTATTGAGATCCTCAACCCACGTGTCAGCACGCTTGCCATCCGATAAATTTGAAATGATTATGGTCGAGTCTTTATGTGTTAAATCATAGAATTCTGAGTCGATTAAGCGATTGAGTCCATCGGTATACTCCTCGATATAATGGGCCTTCCAGGAATCAGGATTGGTGATGCTCTGTTGCCCAAGTAGGGCTGAGGTTACTTTCGCAACTTCACCCCATAAGCCAGAAGTATTAGGCGCCAAAACTGTAGCTGCCGATCCTACAACTAAGCCGAGGTTTCCCGCCCAAGAGTTATCCTGTAGCGACACATATTTATCGTTGAAACTTACGATATTGTTGGTAGCTGATAGCTGCGGTTTATCATGTATCCCCAGGGAGGTTGTGTAGTTTAAAGTGGTCCCATCCAATACCCTGAACACTGGATCATTCTCGTACCCGATATTTAGCACCTGTGCTCCAGGACTTTGTGTTGGCGAGGCAAATGCTACATAGTTGGAATTTTTGTAGAACCCTCCCCAGTTATCAGCACTTAATACTGCCAAGCTATTGACTCCATTACCGCCCTGACTGTGCCCAGTAACAAGAATCTGATTACTATTCAAACCTTGAGACTGGGCATAACGAGCGATATCACGCAGAAGGTCATCAAATGCATGCTTTACATAATCTTTTGCATAATTTTCCGAGATTGCGGTCAGTGCATTGCTGATATTGTCGCCCACCGAATCCCTGGGCGTATCCCCCACTCCGGTTCCCCTAAATGAAATGCCGATGCCGATAAGATTGCCGTCCTCATACTTTCCCATCACTAAAGCATCTGCGGTGGGAGCTGCGCCCCGTCCTGTGAAAATACCTTGGAGGTCCACAGGACCGTGGTACCCCAATTGATTTGCGTTGATCGGTGCCCAGCTACCGCCAATTTTGTATTGTGTTAAGGCCATTGCGTCGTTGAACAGGTCCTTCGATTCACTGCTGGTGTAGTTTTTGTAATTGAAAACGCTCATGTTTTCTCTCCTTAATAGAATTTGCGGTGCTCCGCTTTCTAGAAACGGTGATCCAGATTCAAATCAGTCGCAGCCAGATAGCGGTGGTACATGAGTCTCGAAGAGTGCATAGGATTTCAATCCTGAGGACAATCATTAAGACCACACTCCAAAAACTACTCTCTTTCGCAGCAGTGGGAAGTAGGAGAATTCCTAAAATATTAAGGAGCTGACTCAAACAAACCTCCAGATGAGTTAGAAACTTTCTCCATTCAGTTAGCATTTGATGGGGCTATGTATACCAAACAGGTTTCAATCAGTATTTTACCTTGTAAGTTTGGGAGTTCTCAGGACGCTGGCTGCGTCGATCATAAAGGTGCGTCGTACTGATCTTAGCGTGCCCCAACCACACCTGGGCCGTATCCGTCCGGCCAAGTCATCTCCCCCCCCCCCGCAAAGCCCAGACATGGAGTGCACTTAAATTTAAGTGGACACCAGTTCTATCCTTTTAAGTGGGTATTTCATGCAGCCAACACGCCGTTCCTGTTCCAAGTCCTTCAAAGCCCAGATCATTCGAGAGTGCGCCCAGCCCGGAGCTTCGATTGCAAGCATCGCACTCAGCCATAGCCTCAACGCAAACCTCGTTCACAAATGGATTCGCCTGCAAGCGCAGAAAAGGACAGCGCTGCAACCTGCATTCACTCAGTTACCCGTGCCGCTGGCCGGGGGAAAGTCTCGCGCATCATCCAATGTCCACGTTGAAATACAGCACCCGCGTGGCACCGTCACAGTGAACTGGCCCACTGAAAATGCTGCTGCCTGCGCGACTTTTCTTCGAGACTTGCTGCGATGATCCGCATTGATTCCATCTGGCTCGCCACCGAGCCGATGGACATGCGCGTAGGTAAAGAGTTAGCGTGGCACCCAACACACCTAAGCTCATCCGATGAGATCCTGCGCGGTTACACCATGCTCAGGGTCAATGCTTACGATCATGAATTCATGTCTAACTATCCTCGGCCGGAGGATGAAAAAAGGATGGTGGTTATCATTCCGCGAGGGCTCTATCACGATTGGCTGGCAGCCGCTGCCGAAACCAGTAACGACTTTATGCGCTGATACCCTGACGATCGGCTGATGGTTGGTTAATGGGCAGGTTGGGCGTTGCCCTCGTTTCGCTGCGGGCCGGGCTTTCGTGCCGCGCATTGAACCAGGTCAAAACAGTCTACCCATCTCCATCCCTTCGGGCTTCAATCCCTAACGTTTTCGGCCGGAGGCTTGCGCGCTCCGCTTGGCTCACTATGCCGCGCAAATGCCTCATCCACTTTAGCCAGATCCGTGTCGCGCAGGTTGCCCGCGTAGTAATGCAATTTGGTCCAGGCCATCAGGTAGTCGTAACGGGCCTGGGCCAGGTCGCGACGGGTGCTGTACAGCTGCTGCTCGGCGTTGAGGGCATCGAGGTTGACGCGCTCGCCGCCAAGGATGCTTTGCTTGGTCGACACCACCAGCGCTTCAGCCGAGGCCAGGGCCTTTTGATAGGCGCGCAGCTTGCTGACCCCCGACAGGCAGGCACTGAACTGGCGCCGCAGCTCGATCAGGGTCTCGCGGGTCTTGCCCTCCAGCTCGTACTCGGCCTGCTCCATGGAGCGACTGGCCTGGCGGGTGGACGCCGAGACTCCCCCCCCGGCATACAACGGCACGCTGACTTCAATGCCGATGGTGTTGGTGTCGTAGCGCTGGTTGTAGGTGTTGCCACTGTCGGACTCCTGCTGGCGCGAACTGGCATACGCGGTGATGCGTGGCAGATGCCCGGCGCGGTTGCGTTCCACCTCATAGCGCGCCACTTCCACGGCCTGGCGCTGGGAGGCCAGGGTCGGGTTGTTGGTCAATGCCAGTTCGTGCCAGCTGTCGTAGTTGGCCGGGGCCAGGGTCAAGGCGGCGAAGTCCTGGTTCAGTGGCGCCAGGTCGGCAATGTCGACGCTCTGTACGCCAAGCAAAGCCCCCAGTTCGCGCAGTGACGCGTCCTGCTCGTCGAGCGCCTGGATCTCTTCGGCCGTCGCCAGTTCATAACGGGACTCGGCCTCCAGAATGTCGGTACGCGTACCCTCGCCTTGCTGGAACAGGTGCTGGTTCTGCTGGAACTGTTGCTCGTAGGCCTTCTTCTTGGCCCGGGCGATGTCGATCTGGTCCTGGGCGAACAGGGCCTGGGTGTAATAGGTCAGCACCCGCACCAACAGCGCCTGGCTCTTGTCGCGAAAGCTCTCATCGGCAAACAGCGCCTGGGCCACGCCCTTGCGGTAGTTGGCATAGGCTTCGTAGTCGAACAGCGGCTGTTGCAGGGTGAAGGTCGAACCGAAACTGTTGTAGTTGCGGTCGTCGTGGTAGTGGCCGCCACGGCCATCGGGCAGGTTGGCCTGGGAGTTGTTGCGGCCCTTGTTGTAGTTGTACGACAGCCGGGGCAACAGGCCGGCGCGGCCGATGGTGCGGTTTTCCAGGCCGGCGTCACGCTCCTTGATTGCGCCGAGGAAGGCTGGATCGTTACGCAGGGCCTGTTCATACACATCGAACGGGCCCATGGCAGCCTGGGCGCCGGTGCAGGCGAGAAACAAGGCGATGAACACAGGCTTCATGCTCATTCCTCGGTCAACGCAGAGCCGGCACGGTCGAGCAGCGGCTTGAACAGGTAGTTGAGCAGCGAGCGCTCGCCCGTGCGCACGAACATCTCGGCGGGCATGCCCGGCTTGATCACCAGGCCCTGGAGTTTTTCCAGGGCAACATCGCTGACCGTGGTGCGCAGCACGTAATACGGCACACCGGTTTTTTCGTCGAGCAACTGGTCGGCGGAGATCAGGCTCACCTCCCCCGGCACCCGGGGCGTGCGGCTCTGGTTGAAGGCGGTGAACAGGATATCCACCGGCAGATCGGTGCCGACCTTGTCCACCAGGTTCACCGGCAGGCGCCCTTCGACTTCCAGGCGCGTGCCCTGGGGCACGATTTCCAGCAGGGTTTCCCCGGCCCGCACCACCGCACCGATGGTGTGCACCCCGAGGTTGACCGCAATGCCATCGGCTGGCGCGTTGATTTCACTGTGTTGCAGGTCAAAGCCGGCGGAGGTCAGTTGCTGCTCCAGGGTCAGGCTGCGCAGTTGCGCGTCGGCCAACTGGCTGCGGACTTCCTTCTGGTACTCCTCGCTGTGCTGTTGCAACTTGAGGCGCGACTCGAGGATGCCCTGCTCCAGGCGCCCGCTTTCGCCGCTGTTCTGCGCCAGGTCCTGTTGCACCTGGGACAGTTGGCGCTGGTACTCCAGCAGGCGGTTGCGCGGGATATAGCCGTTGTCTGCCAAAGGTTGCAGGTTGGCCAGTTGATCACGCAGCGATTGCGCCTGGGCGCTGAGGTCCGTGCGGGCGCGGCGCATGCCGTTGAGCTGGGCGCTGGCGCCTTCGATATTGGCGCGGATCCCCGATTGCTCGCGGGCAAAGGCCTCGCGCCGGCTGCTGAACAGTTGGCGCTGGCCTTCAAGTACCAGGGCTAGCGCAGGATCGGGGTTGGCACTCAGTTCAGCGGGAAAGGCCACGGCAGGCAAGCTGTCGCGCTCGCTCTGCCAACGGGCGACGCTGGCCCAGGCCATGCGGTACTGGGCTTGCAGGGAATGCACATCGGCCTGGCTTTGGGTCTGGTCGAGGCGAAACAACGGCTGGCCCTGTTTGACCACCTCGCCTTCGCGCACCAGGATCCGGCTGACCACGCCGGGGCTCAGGGTTTGCACGGCCTTGCGCTTGCCGGACACCACCACCGTGCCCTGCACCGGGATCCCCTGGTCCAGCGGCGCAAGGCTGGCCCAGAGGAAGAATCCCCCAGCGCCAACCACCGTCATCAGCCAGCCCAGGCGGGAGAAAAAGCGCGCATCGCGCTCAGGAAAGGTCTGCTCGAGTGGCAGGCTGTTATCGGTACTCATTGGCCTGGATTCCTTGCCGCAGGATATTGACGGTTCAAGCTGACGCCGGCCTTTTCACGGGGTGGCTCCGCGTGGCCGGACAGTGCCCGCAGCACCTCCTGGCTGGGGCCAAAGGCTTGCAGGCGCCCTTCATTGAGCACCAGCAACTTGTCGGCCTGGGCCAGGGCCGAGGAGCGATGGGTCACCAGGATCACGCTGCTGCCCTGGGCTTTCATCTGCATGATGGCGCTGGCCAGGGCGGCTTCGCCTACGGTGTCGAGGTTGGAGTTGGGTTCGTCGAGCACGATCAGGCGCGGCCCGCCATACAACGCGCGGGCCAGGGCCACCCGCTGTTTCTGCCCGCCGGACAAGCCGCTGCCGTCGTCGCCCAACACCGTGTCGTAGCCCTGGGGCAAGCGCAGGATCAGGTCATGCACCCCGGCTTGCTGGGCGGCCTGCACCACCCGCTCGGGGTCAGCCTGGCGAAAACGTGCAATGTTGTCGGCGATGCTGCCGCTGAACAGTTCGATGTCCTGGGGCAAGTAGCCGATATGGGGGCCGAGGTCGTCGCGGTCCCAGCGATGGATATCGGCGCCGTCCAGGCGCACCGTGCCGGCCAGGGTTGGCCACACCCCCACCAGTACCCGCGCCAGGGTCGACTTGCCGGAGCCGGAGGCGCCCAACACCCCCAGCACTTCACCGGCCGCCAGCTTGAAGCTGACCTGATGCAAGGTCGCCGCCCGCCGCCCCGGCGGCCCGGCGCTGACCTGCTCGAAACTCACCTGGCCCTGGGGCGCCGGCAACGCCATGGCCTGTGCCCCAGGCGGGAACTCCTGCAACAGCTCATCGAGGCGTTGATAGGCCAGCT
>NZ_SPKP01000057.1:13720-29089 GCF_023127835.1 Pseudomonas sp. B329
GTCAATCGGGCTCAGCACCCGGCCCATCAGAATGGTGCCGGCAATCATCATCCCGGCCGTCATCTGCCCCTTGATCACCAGCAAGGCGCCCAAGCCCAGCACAAGGGATTGCAGGAGCAGGCGCAGGGACTTGCTCAAGGAGCTGATCACCGAACCGGTGTCGCTGGCCCGGTTCTGCAGGCCGAGGAATTGTGAATGCACCTGGAACCAGCAACTGCGCAGCGCCCCCAGCATGCCCATGGCCTGGATGGTCTCGGCGTTGTGCAAGTGGCTGGTGGCCAGTTGGGTGGACTGCTGGGAGTAGCCGCTGGCTTCGCGCAACGGCTTTTTAGTCAGGTATTCGTTAAGGCACGCCAGGCCGATCAACAGCACCGCACCCGCTGTGGCCAGCACCCCCAGCCACACGTTGAACAGGAAGATCACCAGCAAGTAGATCGGGAACCACGGCGCATCGAAGAACGCAAACAACGCCGGCCCCGTGAGGAACTGGCGGATATGGGTCAAATCCCCGAGCGATTGCCCGGCGTGCCCCTCACCCCGTTGCAGGTTGCGTTCGAAGGCGGCCTTGTACACCTGCAGGTTGAACCGCCGCTCCAACTGGCTGCCGATACGAATCACGATAAAGCTGCGGACGATTTCCAGGGTGCCGATAAAGGCAAAGAAGCCCACCACCATCAGGGTCAACATCACCAGGGTGGTTTCATTCTGCGAGGACAGTACCCGGTCATACACTTGCAGCATGTAAATCGCCGGCACAAGCATCAAAAGGTTTATCAATGCGGTGAAGCATCCCACGCTAGCCAAATCGTTCTTGAAATCACCTAAAGCTCTGAAGAGGGAACTCCTTTTTTCCACTTTCACCATTCCTTCTCCCTTGAAACGTTAAGTATGCTTTTAGGTGCGCTGCTTGGGCCGCAGATCCATGCTCACGGTCAATGCCGATGATCAAAATCATGTCCAACTGCATGGTGGTAATCCTGTCCCCGGGGGGCTCTATCGCGATTGGATGGTGGCTCCCGTCCAAGCCAGCAAAGAGCTTATGCGCAAGTACCCGGCCGCTGGCTAATAGTGGTTTGAATCAGAGAGTTCGCCCAACCCAAAAGCATGTCTCCCGGGAAAGACTGCTTAAAAAATGGGCTGGCGAACTATCATAAAATACTAGAAAAAACTTTTGGAACATGTAGGAATCTTCCGAATTTTAGGACTTGGCGTTGCCTGCGAAGCAGGCCGGCCTTTCGGGCTGCGCATCGAGCCAGGTCAAACAGCCGCACCATGAATCAAGCCGCTATTGGTGTTTCGCGATAAGGGCAAAGAAGGCGAGAACGGCGGCATTGGCACTGCATTCACCCGCAGCAAGATACTGGCCAAGCTTGAAGAGCGCGGTTTCTACCAGGTGGTGAAGAAGAAATTCGTTCCAACCCAATTGGGTCTGGAGTTCATCGCCGCATTGCCGACTATGGCCGCCACCTCGGTTATGACGGCCCTCTTGCATGAACGCAACAGATGATCGAGGCCGGAGAGGTGACGGTTGACGCGTTCTTGGACGAGCTGGAGAGCTTTATTGCTGACCAAGTGAAGAACATTGATTTAGGTGGTATACAGGCCCTGGCCAAGGAGGCTCCGCCTCAGCGTAAATGCATATGGCGGGCGAAGCCTTAGCTTTACCGATTTGCTGCCGCAAAGCTGGCAGTAGCCCACATCACGCTATGGGTAGAGAGCGACTCAGAGTTTCAAGATCTTGTGTCGGTATATTGAAGCTTTGCAAAAACAGCATGTTACCGATTGAAAGTTGCCATTCGTAGAAGTCTGAAAAGTCTTCTATGGCCAGTGCTCAGACTACTTTTTTAAAAAATCCGGGTGCTACAAGCAAAAAAGTTTTGGAGGGATATTTCGATTCCAGCTCAGCTAAACCGTCTCGCACTCGTTTCACAACGTCAGAGATCGACTCACCACCGGTTGGCCCAGCATCCCAAAGTCGAGTGATGTTCTGCGACCAGAGTTGCGGATACCCGATTCCAACGATATCTGCCAGAGCTATGCAAGGTGACTCTGGCAGACGCTTACGCTGAAAGGTGTGAACCGCGCGAATCATTCACCAAGAAGCTCGTGCGGATATCTGCCCGCACATAGCGCTGGAATGTCATCTCCCCGCTTGCACGTTCAAGATACGCAGCAATTTGTTGCAGTGAGGCGGTCGGTATCGATGTAGCCGCTGGCAGCGCTGCCAGCGTGCTGGACATGAGCGAAAGCTGGTCCTCCTTATACCAACTGGGCCCCATGGAGAAGCGCAACACCGTCTGATAAGTTTTGACCGCCTCTTCCTCTGCGTCCAGTCGCTTCAGTAATGGGACAATACGCAGTAATTCAGGAATGAGCTCGTAGCGGTTCTCGACGTTTGTCTGGACGAAATCACGCCACCGGATTAGCAAGTCAAACAGCGCATCGGCAATAGTCGGTTGCAGCTCCATGGTCATGAACTGATCCGCCACCATGGCCAATGTTTGTCGAAACCCTTCGTTGTATAGGCCCAGTTGCTCGGCAAACCCCTGCTTGAGTACCGTTAACAACTGGCCGACGAATTGTGGCAGGCATTCCACCAGCAGTTTTGCCAATCGCTGGAACAGCGCAGGGAAAATGGATTCCGGTAGCCTCAATGTCTCCCAAGAGTACGTCCGGTTCGGCACCGAGCGTGACCGAGGTGTCCACCCAGGTTTGTTGGCAGTGCTGGATTGCCTGTTTTTGCCCCGCTGTGCCGCCCAACAACCCGTGGTAAAACGGCCCCCACCAGCGACAACAGCAACAGGATCCCTTGCAAGTACTGCTTCATGGTGGGCTAATGATCCTATTGAGCTTGAACAGCTCATTGTTCGACGTGACCCCAAGCTTGCGGAACGCCGAGGCTTTCTGAGTACTGATGGTCTTGATACTGCGATTGAATTTATCTGCAATCTCACTCACGGTCATGCCCGCCAGATAACAGCGAATGACTTCCTGTTCACGACTGGTCAACCCCGCCTGGGCCAACGCGTCCGGAATCTCGCCAGAGTCCTTACGAGTATCACTGGTGACCGTTTCTGCCAGGAGATAGGTCATAGAAGTGCTCAGGTACACTGCACCCGATGCCACTTTGCGGATGGCTTTGACCAACTGCTCCATGTCTTCACTCTTGCCAACAAATCCCCGAGCACCGACCCGCATAGCCAAGCCCACGGTCGCCGGGTCGAAGTGCGCTGACAGTACAAGGATGTGGCAGCCAGGAAACTTGATACGTAATGCGCGGATCAGAGACACACCATCCAGCTCATCGGGACTCAGTGAGAAATCCAACAGTAGCAAGTCCGCAGACACTCGTCCCAAACCAGCTATAAGGTCGCGGCTCTTCTCATAAACACCAATCACTTCAAAGTCTGCCTCGGCCGCCAGCGTATTGGCAAGTCCGTGCCGGACAACAGCGTGATCATCCAATAAGGCAATACGTATAGGCTTCATCGTGATTGAACCCATTCAGCGCTTTTGGAGGTAGAGATGAAGAGCAGTACAGTAAGTGACACGCCTGTAAGTATATGCAACAACCGGCTAATCGCACGTCGAACTGTTTTTTGCACCCAGAACCTAGTCAGTAGGCTCTGTGCGGGCCGTGACGCCTTCAATGATGTGCCTGATCCGGAACAGCTCATTATTCGACACCACACCCAGCTTACGAAAAGCGGAAGTTTTTTGTGAGCTGATGGTCTTGATACTGCGATTGAATTTATCTGCAATGTCAGTGATGCTCATACCCGCGAGATAACAGCGAATCACTTCCTGCTCCCGGTTAGACAGGCTGACAAAGCTCAGCGCTCCCTCGCGGCCCTGCGCTTGGCCGTCATAGTTTACGGCACTTGCTTCCGCGACCTTATACGCCACCGTCACCGTCAGCACGCCTTCAGTGAAATCCGTATCCACGTCGGCACGGTTATCAATCTGGTTGACCGTGTAACCCCAGCCATCGTCGATGGGTGGGAACGGAACCATGCCCAGACAACCGATGATCCGGTACACGCCGACCGACTCGCGCGACGACGAAACTACGCCGGAGCCGTTTGTTACAAAATCATAGGTCGCACCAGTGGCGCCCAATACGTTGATTGCTGCTCTTGCCATGTTCAGATCGCCTTTAATGTGCCGTCACCACTCTCTCCCGATACTTTTGTTCATAGTGAGCGGCCCTGGATCCTGATAAGCCATTCCGAAGCGCATCGCGTTGTAGAACAGGATGGCGATCTTTCGAGCGGTAGCAGTCACCGCCTTAGCCTTGCCGACACGCGCAGACAAACGTCGGTAGAAAGCGCCCAATGCCGTATTCGTTTTGCCGATGGTCACCGCAGCCAGGCGCAAGTGCGCTGTAACTCTGTTCTTGGTCTTACGCGTATGCGCTGACAGCACCTTGCCGCCGCTGATCAGGCAGCCAGGTGCTGTCAGCCAGAAGGTGAAGTGATGGGCAGTACGCCAGCGACTCAGGTCAGTACCGCACTCCGCCACCAAACGCAGTGCCAAGTAGGGGCCGATACCATGGATCTGGGTCAGGTCGACGCCGACCAGCTGATAGAGCAAAGTGCGTACGTCTAAGTTGAGCGCGTTCGGCTGCCGAGTCCGATGGCGTGGCTTCGGTAGCGGCTCGCTGGATGTAGGCTTCTGCTGGGAGAGCCGCATTAAGCTCTGGGCAATTTGTTGCTCGCATACATCAAGTTGCACTTGATATGCGTCGTACATAGCCAGCGCCTGCTCCAAAGCAAAGACGTGTTCAGGCTGGTAGTTGCCTACCAAAGCGCTTCGGATGATTTCTACGCTGGACTTGCAGCGTGTGTCGCGCATGGCTGCCAACCTACCCACATCTCGCTCACCGGCGACAATGGCTCGGATGATTCGCATACCAGTGACCCCGGTGACGTCAGACACAACATGATGCAGTTGCAGATTCATGTGAATCAGCGCCTTCTGCATGTGCTGGGTATGCGCGGCGGCGTAATCGAGGTGCCGTTCTCGCAAGCGCAAATAACTCCGTAGCGCGGCGATCTCTCGATCCGGATGGAAGCTGGCACGCAGCAAACCACAGGCATGCAGGCGCTGGTTCCACTGGGCATCGTTAATGTCGGTTTTACGTCCAGGTACTGCGCGGGCGTCCCGTGCATTGGCCAGTACGACATGCAATCCATAGCTTTCCAGGATCTCGTAGACTGGAATCCAATACACCCCGGTCGACTCCATCGCCACCGTGGTAACTCCAAGATCGACCAGCCAGTCGGCCATTTGCTCCAGGTCGGCAGTAAAGGCCTGAAAAGTTCGAACAGGCACATCGGTAAGGTCGGCCGGCACCGCCACTACATGGAAGCGCGAGCCGATATAGATGCCGGCTACACGGTCATGAATAACCGGCAGGCCACGACGCTCTGAACTGGACTTTTTCATGAGTATCCTCCAATCACAGAAAATGCTGGACGGGGACTCGGATCAGATCACATTCCTAAACGGGGTCACGAAACGCGCCACCACTAACGGGTCCGCAGCTTCCCCTGGGTCAGGTTTTTTGACGGGGACTTAGCCTCCAAAAAGCAGACGACCACTGTCCAGCAGTCTCAGTGTAGTGGCCGTGTTTCTAACCCATTGGGGCGCGGAGCGCCGGGGAGGCGGTTTTTTAGAATGTCTCGCTCTTCGGTCACGAGCTTGGGTTCAGCACGCAGACGACAGAGCTCAGCGTGCTGGTCGTCCTCTTGCGCGCGCGGCTCTTGGGGCTTGCTGTGGCGCTTCTAGGTTATCCACTGCCAGTTCGACTATACCAAGCTGCGCTTCCATGGATTGGCCAAGAACACGGCACAGTTGGTAACGCTATTCGCGCTATTGAATCTGTGGATGGCGTACCGATATTTGCTGGCTAATGCAGGAGAGGAGCGCTTGTAGACCTCAGAAACCCGGGTCAAACCCGGATTTCTGGATGAATCATCCGACCGCCCCCCCGTGGGCAACTATGCAGGTGGAGCGCCCAAGCCAGGCAGACAGCCGTCTGCCTGGCTTCTAGCGGCTCATCCCAAGATCATTCAGACCACATGCAACCCCTCCTGAATCAGCAGGTGCGCGTAGGATGCGCTGCTCGAGTCATAGACGTCATAGACGACGTTGTTCTCCGTAACCTGCATAGCCTTTGACCAGGCATTAAGGTCAATGTCCACGGTGTCAAACACGTCGTTTTGGCCAACGTCTCCGGTGATTTTCATAGTCTGCTCACCGTTCGCGTCCTTGCCAGTCACCTTTAGCAGGTCGCCCAAGGTCAGGGTGAGCAACTGGCTTACGCCCTCGCTCAGGTGGATGGCCTCGATGTCCTCCACCTTGTTCGCGATGGCCGCCAGCTTCAGCGGGTTGTGCGAAGCCCACACCAGAGTGTCGTGACCAGTGCCACCGTCGATATGGCGGAAGCCAGTGCCATCGATGATGATGGCGTCGTTACCCTCGCCAGCGCTGACGTTGGTATAGCCGCGAGCGTCGATCATGTCGTTGCTGGCGGTCCCCATAGCATCGGAAGTCGGGCGGTAGGGGATGTGAGTTGCTCCACCTTCCGGTACTTGCGGCGTCAAGCCGAGGGCCTCCAAGTCGAGGGTCTCATCCAGGTCCACCAAGCGGCCCTTAACAGCGGTACCGCTGCCGTCGCTCATGCCGCCGCCGTTACTGCTGTTCACGCTGGCGTCGGTCCAGCTCACGAACAGCTTGCCGCTGTCCAGGAAGGTGGCGGAAATCTGGGTCTGATCCCCCGCCAACAACTGGTTGACGCGCAGCTCCGGCCCTACCTTGCGGCCAGCGTCGTCGAAGTACTGGGCGTAGATACCGTAGGTATCCGCACCCGGTGCCAGGTCGGTCTTCGAGAGGTAGATGACCACAAAGCCACCACCCTCGCGAGCGACCACGACCGGTCGGTCCTGGTTGTTCAGGGTGCTGCCGGTGGCTAGGAACTCACCGCTTACCGGCTCGCCGCTGGCGTTGAAGATGCGTCCCCAACTACCGTAGCCAGAGGAGTCCAGGCCGCCTTTGTCGTTGGAGTCCCAAGTGACCACCAAGTTGCCGTTGGCCAGACCGGCCACGCTCGGCGACGCCTGGTAGTTAGCGGTAGTCTGGTTCGCCACGATTTCCGCGCCGAAGGTACTCGCGGTCGGATCGTAAATACGGAAGTGAACGTCGTAAGCAGCGGTACCACCGGTGTTGTAGGCGTAGGAAAAGACCACGCGACCGTCTTGCAGAGTACTGATGCTGGTCGCACGAGTGTCGGCACTGGTGGAGATGTTGGTGTCGCTGACCATCTGCTCTCTGCCCACTGGGGAACCATTTATATCGTACTGGCGGGTATAAAGGTGCCACTCGCCACTCACGGCCGACTTCCAGGTCACCAAGTGGCCACCGTCAGCCAACGCGGTAATACTGGAGTAGCGCTGATTACCGACGTCGTTGACGTTGACCATGTGCTCGTCGCCCTGACGTGCCACGCCACTGATTTGGCCTTTGGGGTCGTAGGTGTAGCCGTACCTCTGTTGCATCACGGCCTCGTTGCCGCGGGCGTTGCTGGTCCAACTGACCACGAAGCCCTCATCCTGGAGCGCCCCCACCGAGGGATTGATCTGGTTACCAACGGCGGTGGTGTTAACCACGAACTCACTGCCCACCGGCATGCCCGTGGCGTCGAACAGCTGAGCCATAACACATTCGGCGTAACCATCGCCAGTGGCCGACTCCCAAACCACCACGAAGCCGCCCTTAGGCAAGCGCGCAGTGGCCGAGCTGTCCTGATCGCCTGCGGTGGTGGTGTTGACGATGAACTCCGAGTAATAACCGGCGTCGATGTCGACCACCGTGCTCTCGATGCCCCAACCACTGCCATCGGCCTTGTTGCTCTGCCAGGTCACATAGACGTCGCCGTCCTGCAAAAGAGTGGCACCGATCGGGTTAACGAAGAAGCTCTGGTCGCCATCGGTGTTCGGGTTGACGATGAAATCGTGACCGAGCTTCTCGCCGCTTGCGCTGTATCGCTTGGCCTTCACCACCGAACCGCTGCCATCGCCAGCCCCTGCCCCCCAGACGATCAGGTAGCCACCATCGTTCAGTGCTACTGCGGTGGGCTGATATTGATTACCGTTGGCATAATGAACGACCTGCTCATCCATGCCGATCTGCTGCACGTCACCGGTGGACGGATCCACGCTGTAGCGTCCTTTGTAGATGAATTTGCTGCTCTGTCGATCGCCGCCCGGCAGCGTGCCGCGCCAGACCGCCAGGAAGGTACCGTCCTTCAGAGTGATCACATTCGGAGTATTCTGGACGCTGCCGGTGATGCTGTTGACCTGGAAGTTTTTGCCCAGCGGGGTGCCATCGGCCTTGAAGATCTGACCGATGATGCCTTCCTCAGAATAGTCGAGCGGGCCGCGGGCACCCTCCCACACGGTTACGTACATGCCGTCGTGCGCCGGGTCGGTGAACGCAGCCATCACGGGTGTGGGGTAGCTGTCTGTGACGTATGGATTGAAATTGGCCGCACTGACATCGTCGGTCAGTGGCTTGTCATGGGCATCGAAAGTGCGTTGCACGATCAATTTGGTTTTGTTGTCGTACGAACGGCTCGACCAACTAATGGTGTAACCGCCATCGGCATGGGCCATCGCCGTGGGGGCGTTCTGGTTGCCAGCGATATTGACGTTGACTCCGAACTCATCGCCTATGGCTCTGCCGTCAGACCCGTAGCGGCGCGCCATGATACCGTCCCCACTGGTGTCCGGGCCGGCCGCGTAGGACTCCCAGACCACCAGATAGCTGCCATCGGCCAGGGCCGTCACTTGCGGACTGTCCTGGTTGTTTTTGTTGCGCTGGTTGACCTGCTGCTCGGTACCGATCCTGGTAACGCCATCGGCCGCGAACAGTTGCATGTACACATCGGCGGCGTTAGCAGAGGTATCGCCGCTCTGCCAAACGACGACGATCTTGCCATCGGACAAGGTGGCGCTTCTCGGGCTGATCTGCGGACCGACCTTGGTGGTGTTCACCACCTCCGCGTGGTGATCCAGTTCGTAGCCGCCCAAGGCAACCCCCTGGATGTCAACTGGCGGTGCCTCAAGGCCATTGACGTCGCGACCCGACAAGGTGCCCTTCTCGCCTTGCGCCAATGGGTTGGGCCGAATACTCCAGCGGCCGTACTGGTCGGCGGTGGTGTGAAGGGAACCGGCCTTATAGACCAGGGTCACGATCACCCCTGGCTCGGTCTCACCAGCCAGTTGCTCGGAGGTGTTGATGTCCAGGCCGACCTTCGGCGGCAGGGTATCGACCACGAACAGCCACGGCTCGCTCGCCTCGATGGTGTTACCAACCTTGTCGGTGCTCACCGCGGTAAACACATGCTCGCCATCGGCCAGCGGGCTTTTCGGCGTAAAGTTCCAGTCGCCCTTCTCGTCAACGCTCGTGCTGCCCAAAACCACGCCGTTGTCAGAGAGAGTCACCTGGGAGGTCGGCTCACCCTTGCCGGCAATGCTCGGCATGCTGTCATTGGCCAGGTTTCCGGACACCTGGCTGGAGAAGTCCTTGGTGACGAACGAGAGCATCTCCGGCGCTACCGGTAGCCTCGTGTACAGTTCGATCGGGAAGTTGTCGGTGGCGCTACTCCATTGGCCGACGACATCCTGGGCTTGGGCATAGAGGTACTTCATGCCCTCGCCGCCCTGCAGGTACAGGTCTGAGGTGGTGATTTCCCATTTGCCCAGGGCATCAATAATCGTCGAGCCTACGAGGGTGCCTGGGCCGTCTACGCTGAGACGGGCGTATAGATACAGCATGGTGCCGGCCTGGCCGCTGCCGGCCAGCGTCGGGGTGGTGTCATCGGTGGCGCTTACCTTCGGCAGATCACCCTGCTTAGGTCCGAAATCATCACTGACGTTGATGATGACTGGCGTCTCCGGGGCGACGGTCAGGATGGTGAAGCCCCAGTCGTCGGTGCGCGGTCCCTCGTTGCCGGCAGCATCCACAGCAGCGGCCGAGAAGCTGTGCTGACCGTCCAGCAGATTGGTGTCCGGTGTGAACGACCAAGTGCCGTCGACGTTCACCGCCGTAAAGCCAAGCAGCTTACCATTGTCATAGATATTTACCGACGTCGCGCCGGAAGCAGGATCAACCAGGCCACTGTAGGTCGGGGTGGCGTCGTCCGTGGCCTTGCCGGTGCCGATGGTACCAATGAAGGCGCCTACGTCGTCGTGCAGACCCAGGTCGCTGATAGCACCCGGTGCGGTGATGTCCACGTTGACCTCGAAGACCGGGCCCTGAGCGCTTTCGTTACCAGCCTTGTCGGTCGCCGTGAGGGTCAGCTTGTGCTGGCCCTCGGAGAGTTTCTCGGTGTCGCCGGCCGGGTTCCAGTTCCAGGCTCCGCCCGCACCCGCCACGACGCTGGCGAGCAGCTCGCCATTATCGTAGATATTGATCAGGTCGCCTTCGGCGTCGCTGGTACCATACAGGGTCGGGCTCTGGTCGTCGGTGAAGCCTCCGTTGCTGACATCACCGGTCTTACTACCGACATCGTCGAGCACCCTGCTGATCTCAGGAACGTCCGGTGCAGCGGTGTCGATGGTCAGAGCGAAGCTGGCGCTACCTTCGGTGCCAACCTGGTTCTTGGCCACGGCGGTATAGTTGTGCGCGCCCTCGCTCTGCTGCGGCAGGTCGAAGTACCAATTACCTGCAGCGTCGGCGTTGGTGTTGCCGATCACGGTGGTGCCTTCCATGATCGTCACCACGGTACTGGCGGTGGCGGTACCTTCTAGGCGAGGCTGGGGATCGTCGGTGACACCGTTGGCACCGATGTCGGTCCGGATGCTGCCGACATTATCCTTGGCGCGCAGGATGCTGACCACAACGTCGGACGTGTCCAGGTTGAAGTTCAACGGATCACTGGCTTCGCTGGTGTTGCCGGCTTTGTCGGTGACACTGACGCTGATACTGTGCTCACCGTCACCCAGAGGTTCAGACGGCGTAAAGCTCCAGTTGCCGCTGTCATCGGCAATAGCTGTACCCAGGAGGGTATTGCCATCCTTGACAGTGAGGGTGGCACCGGTTTCAGCGCCGCTACCGGTGAATGTCGGCAGGTTGTCGTCGGTGCTGCTGCCTGGCAGGATCTCGCCAGTGATCTTACCGATATCGTCGGCAGCCACGACCGTGCTTGGCTTGGCCGGCGCAGTGGTGTCCAGCACGATGTTGTACGGGCCGGCCACCGAGCTTACCTGGCCCACATCGTTAACGGCCTGGGCGGTAAGGTTCTTCACACCATCGGCACCCAGATCACCGGTCTCGATACTCCAAAGGCCATCAGCTGCCACACGCATGCTGCCGGCTTCCACGCCATCGACGTGCAGGTGTACGACGCTGTTGGCGTCGGCGGTGCCCTTGACGCTAAGGTTCTTATCGTCGGTCCGCTCACCCTTTTGCAACGTGCCCATCTTGCTGCCATGGTTATCCAGCACGGTGCTGAACGATGGCTGGCTCGGACGGCTGGAATCACCTGTGACAATAAAGCTCCAGTCAGGAGTCGTCACACCAACGTTACCAGCGCCATCCACCGCTTCCGCCCGGAAGTTATGGTGACCAACTTCCAGCAGCGGCGACTGGAAGGTCCAACTGCCCTCCTCCGTGACAGGGGCGGTACCCAGCAGTTTAATGCCGTCGTAAACGTTAACATAACCGGCTTCGCCGGCGGCCAGGCGACCGCTGAATCGCGGACGCGCGTCGTCAGTGGTACTGTCGATTTCAATGGTGCCGGTCATCAGGCCGACATCATCGTACAGGTTCAGGTCGTTGCTGACGCCTGGCGGGATGGTGTCGACGCTAAAACTCAGCAACGGGCCCTGGGCACTTTCATTCCCCGTGACGCCGGTGGCGGACACGGAGATCTGATGCAGACCATCGGCCAATGGAGTTTCCGGCTTGTACTGCCAGTTACCGTTGGCATCTACTGTGGCGGTGCCGAGCTTGCTGCCGTTGTCGTAGACATTGATGACCTCGCCCGATTTAGCGCCGTGACCACCGATGACCGGCGCATTGTCATCGGTGACGTCGCCGGGCTGCAGTTTACCTTGGTGAGCTCCGACATTGTCAGTCACTGTCCCGCCGACCGGCGCGGACGACGCTTGGGTGTCGATGGTCAGTTCGAAGCTGGTTCCAGCCTCGTTACCGTTCGCGCCCCTGGCCACGATGCCATAGCTATAAGTGCCGTCGGCCTGCTCCGGCAGTTCGAAGCTCCACTTGCCAAATTCGTCGGCGAGCATCGAGCCGAGCTCGGTGGCGCCAAGCAGGATGCTGACGACTGCACCAGCGGTGGCAGTGCCAACCAGGGTAGGACGGGTGTCGTCGGTGATCGACTTATCACCCAGGTCGCCCGTCTTACTGCCAGTGTTGTCGACGGCCTTGGTGACACTAACGGTCACCACCGCGGTGTCGACAGTGAACGCCAGCACGTCACTGGGCTCGCTGGTGTTGCCAGCGGCATCAGTGGTTTCGACGGTGATGCTGTGCTCGCCGTCACCCAATGGTGCCTGCGGAGTGAAGGTCCAGCTACCGTCGTTACTAGCGGTGGCGCGCCCCAACACGCACTCGCCATCCTTGATGGTCACGATGCTACCCGGCTCGGCTTTGCCGCTAAGGGTTGGCAGGTTGTCATCGGTGATACCGCCAGCCTCGATGTTGCCGGTGACCTTGCCCTGGTCATCAACAGCGCCTATGGTTTGCGGCTTGGCCGGAGCGACAGTGTCAATTCTCACGTTGAACTCGGCACTGGCGCTATTGGCGCCATTGTCGATGCTGGCCACGTAGGTGAGCTCGCCGTCGGCCTGAACCGGCAACTGGAAGCTCCAGTTGCCCTGAGCGTCGACCGTTGCAGTGCCGATTTCAGCACCGTCCTTGAAACTGACGTGCACGGTTTCACCGGCTACACCCTTACCGTGCAAGGTTGGGGTGCTGTCGTTGGTCCAGCCACCCTTGGCGATGTCTTTGATGCTGCCGCCAACGTTATCGGCCACTTGGGTGATGCTGACCTTGACTTCGCTGGTGTCGACCTTGAGCGGCAATACCTCGCTAGGCTCGCTAACGTTGCCAGCCTTGTCGGTGGCGGTAACGCTGATGGCGAGCTCGCCATCAGCCAGCGCCGTCGGGGTGAACAACCAGGTGCCGTCTGCACCGACAGGAACGCTGCCCAGAATCTTGTTGCCATCCTTGATGGTGATGACGCTGTCAGGCTCAGCCGTGCCGCCAAATGTCGGGGTGGCGTCGTCGGTCACGCCGCTAGTAATCGGGCCAGTGACTTCGCCCTGGTCGTCGATTGCGGTGATCACACCCGGCTTGCTCGGCGCGAGGCTGTCGATTGTCAGCCCGAAGCGGGCATTGGCGCTGTTGGCTCCGTTGCAGGCGACGGCGCTGTAGATGTGCATTCCGTCGGCCTGCTGCGGCAATTCCAGGGTCCAATTGCCGCTGACGTCGGCGACGACACTGCCCAACACGTTGGAGCCTGCCATGACCGTGACCAGCGCACCGGCAGTGGCAGTACCCACCAGAGTCGGCTTGCTGTCGTCGGTTGTGGCGTTGTTGGTCAAGTCACCGGTCTTGTCTCCAGCGGCGTCCAAGGCCTTGGTCACGCTGACGTTGACCACCTGGGTGTTGACCACCAGCTTCAGAGCGCCGCTCGGCTCACTGACGTTACCAGCCGGGTCGGTGACCTGGGTGGTGATGCTATGCTCGCCTTCGGCCAGCGGCTCGGACGGGGTGAACGACCACTTGCCATCTATGCCGACGGGTACGCTGCCCAGCGCCCGCCCACTATCTTTGATGGTGACGGTGGCACCCGGCTCGCTGCTGCCACCAAAGGTCGGGGTGGTGTCGTCGGTCACGCTGCCGGTGATCAGCCCGGTAATGGCCCCGACGTTATCTTCGACACTCGGCACGCCCGGTTTGAGCGGCGCGGTAGTGTCAAGAACGACGGTGAAGCCGCCGGTTTGCGGACTGGCTTGGCCAGCCTTGTCGACCGCCTTGGCGGTGATGACCTTAATGCCATCGGCCCCCAAGTCACTGACGGTGATGCTCCAGTTGCCCTCGGCGTCGGCGGCGACACTGCCGACTTCGCCACCATTGACGTATAGGTACACCACGGCGCCTGGCTCAGCGGTACCGGAGACAGTCGGAGTCTTGTCGTCGGTAACGGAGCCCGGTTGCAGGTGGGTGCTGGTGATCAGACCAAAGTTATCACTCACATGGTTCAGCGACGGCGCCTGCGGGGCGTTCAACTTGACGGTGAAGCTCCAATCCGCGGTCTTTTCACCTTCGTTGCCAACAGCATCCACTGCGGCGGACTGGAAGTTGTGCGAGCCAGCCTGCAACGGCTGCGGCGGTTCGAAGTTCCACTCACCATTGTTGACATTGGCACTCCCAATCAGCACACCGTTGTCATAGATGTTGATCAACGCGGCATCGACCGGCGCTCCCTTGCCCAGGAATTGAGGCTTGGCATCATCGGTCACGTCGCCTTTAGCGATCAGGCCGGTCTTAGTGCCCACATCGTCAATCAGCTGCAGCGCGTCTTCCCCCTGCGGCAGTTCGGTCGGCGGCAAGGTGTCAACGGTGAAGCCCCAGCTTTCGGTACGAGCGCTTTCATTGCCAGCACCATCGACGGTGGCGGCCTGAAAGTTGTGCCGCCCCTCCAGCAAGTCGGCGTTCGGGGTGAACGACCAAGTACCATTGGCGTTTACTGCGGTGCTGCCGATCAGTTCACCATTGTCGTAGACATTGATGGCGACGATATCGCCCACCTGGGGCAGTTTGCCCTGGAAGACCGGCTTAGCGTCATCGGTCACGCCGCCTTTGCCTATCGGGCCGGTCTTGCTGCCGACATCATCAATCAGGTTGAGCTGCTCAGGCTTGTTCGAGTCCATCACTAAGGTCGGCGCCTCGGTGTCGACCGTGAAGTTCCAGGCATCGGTCTTGGCGCTTTCGTTACCGGCAACGTCGACCGAAGTAGCCTGGAAGCTATGCGCACCTTGGCCCAGCTTATGCTCCCCGTCGGGGGTGAAGATCCAATTGCCGGCGGCGTCAACGGGAGCGCTGCCGATCAGTACACCGTTGTCGTAGATGTTGACCGAACTGACGTCGTTGGCATCGTCCACCTTGCCGCTAAAGGTCGGTTGTTCGTCATTGGTCTTGCCACTGTGCTCGATGAGGCCGACATTTAGCTCTACGTCATCGATCAGTTGCAGGCTTTCGTCACCCTGCGGGGCTTGCGGCGGGGCCAGGTCGGCCACGCCGGCCTCGACCGCCGGGCTGTCGTTGCCAGCCGCGTCG
>NZ_SPKP01000058.1:0-209990 GCF_023127835.1 Pseudomonas sp. B329
AGCCCCCTCCCACATTTGCACCACATTCCGTCAGTTGAGCACTGCTGCGCCTACCTTCTGGGCCTTGCGGCGGCTCGCCACGAACAACCCAGCCAGCACCACCAGCAAGCTCAACACTCCCGTCGCGATGATCTCGACCCGGTGCGCTTCCTGGAACAGCATGATGGTCAACGTACCGACGATAAACACCATCACGGCGTACGTCAGGCCAGGAAACAGCCACATCTTGAACACGATCTGCTCGCCCGCCGCCGCACGCTTTTGACGCATGCGCAGTTGCGACACGGCAATCACCAGGTACACCAGCAACGCAATGGCGCCGGAGCTGGCCAGCAGGAATTCGAACACGGCCGCCGGGGCCACGTAGTTGGCAAATACCGCGAGGAACGCCGCGCCGGTGGACAGCAACACCGCCCAATAAGGTGTACCACTTTTGTTGGTGCGCTTGGCCACCGCTGGTGCATCACCGCGACGCCCGAGGGAGAACAACATACGCGAGGCGGTGTAGAGCGCCGAGTTGAGGCAACTGGTAACAGCCACCAGTACCACCAGGTCGACGATCAGTTTGGCATTCGGGATGCCCATGCGCTCAAGTACCGTCTGGTAGGAACCTACGGCGGCCAGGGTCGGATCGTTCCAAGGCACCAGCGACACGACAATGAAGATCGACAGCAGGTAGAACAAACCAATCCGCCAGATGACCGAGTTGGTGGCCTTGGTGATTTGCTGGCCGGGGTTCTTGGATTCCGCTGCAGCGATGGTCACGATCTCAGTGCCCATGAACGAGAACATGGTGGTCAGGATCGCTGCCAGAACCGCGCCCATCCCATTAGGCATAAAGCCCTGGGTATCGAACAGGTGCGAAACACCGCTGACCTGGCTGGTGGGCAAAAAGCCGAAAATCGCGGCCAGGCCGAGGATTACAAAGCCGACGATGGCCACGACTTTGATCAACGCAAACCAGAACTCGAACTCACCGTAGTTCTTCACGCTGAACAGGTTGGTTGCAGTCAGCAACAACGTAATGACCAGGGTAAACACCCAAATCGCCACGTCGGGGAACCAGGCGTGCAGGATAGTCGCCGCCGCGTTGGCTTCCAACGGAATCACCAGCACCCAGAACCACCAGTACAACCAACCAATGGTAAACCCAGCCCAGTGACCAATTGCGCGGTCGGCATAGGTAGAGAACGAACCGGTATCGGGTGACGCAACAGCCATCTCGGCCAGCATCCGCATCACCAGCACCACCAACGTACCGGCGGCCGCGTAGGCCAGCAGCACGGCGGGGCCGGCGGCAGCAATCGCATGGCCAGAGCCGACAAACAAACCTGCGCCGATTACGCCGGCAATCGACAGCATGGTGACATGCCGCGGCTTGAGCCCCTGTTCGAGGTCATTGGAGCTTTGAGTACTACTCATTGACACACCTTTGCGAGGAATTGCGAAAACGGGTTCGCCCGGCCTGCAGCCTTTCTCGTGAAAAGAATCCAACAGGGCGTTCTTTATTTTTTACGCAAGATTTGCGCCAAAATGTAACAGAGCCGCCATTGACGCGGGCTGTAGGACAATTCATCAGCGCTCGCAAGTCTTTGAGAATCATGGCATTCCGCTATAGCGTTACCGTGCGACTCACCTTCAAGCCAATCAGGCGCACCAAAAACACACACAAAAAGTACGTGACGCCCCATAAAAGGGCTGATATGGACCGTTTGCCCGGTTAACCCTTCCAACACCCGGCCAAAGCTGGCACCATCGCGCCCTTTTTTACGCGAAGCCTGTGGATCTTTCCGGTTCAAACGTCTGTAGGTTGTTGATGGCGCGACACGCTACTGCGCCGATGCGACACACTGCCGCAGACCACCAGTTAACCGTCCGCAGCGCTGTTGGCTGTCATCCAAACGCTATGCTAGCTTGGCGCCTCGCCAGGAAGGCGGCCCAACAGCGAAGATCGCAACGAACACAATGAGGACCGCACATGGCCCAGGCCACGCCCGCGCTTGAAATCCGCAACTTGCACAAACGCTATGGTGAGCTTGAGGTACTCAAGGGTATCTCGCTGACCGCTCGCGACGGCGATGTGATCTCGATCCTGGGTTCCTCCGGTTCCGGCAAGTCCACCTTCCTGCGTTGCATCAACCTGCTGGAAAACCCGCATCAGGGCCAGATCCTGGTGGCCGGCGAAGAGCTCAAGCTCAAGGCCGCAAAAAACGGCGAGCTGATGGCCGCCGACGGCAAGCAGATCAACCGCCTGCGCAGCGAAATTGGTTTTGTGTTTCAAAACTTTAACCTGTGGCCGCACATGAGCATCCTCGACAACATCATTGAGGCCCCTCGTCGCGTGCTCGGCCAAAGCAAGGCTGAAGCAATAGAAGTGGCCGAGGCCTTGCTGGCCAAGGTCGGTATTGCCGACAAGCGTCACGCCTACCCTGCACAACTCTCCGGCGGCCAGCAACAACGGGCGGCGATTGCGCGCACCCTGGCGATGCAACCCAAGGTCATCCTGTTCGATGAACCCACGTCGGCGCTTGACCCGGAAATGGTTCAGGAAGTACTTAATGTGATCCGCGCACTGGCCGAAGAAGGCCGCACCATGCTGCTGGTCACCCACGAAATGGGCTTCGCCCGCCAGGTATCCAGCGAAGTGGTGTTTTTGCACCAGGGCCTGGTCGAAGAGCAAGGATCGCCACAGCAGGTGTTTGAAAACCCGCTTTCGGCGCGCTGCAAACAATTCATGTCCAGCAACCGCTAACGGAGCAACATGCATGCAGACCTATAAGAAATTCCTTCTGGCCGCGGCCGTCTCGATGGCGTTCAGCGCCACGGCCATGGCAGAAACCTTGAAAATGGGGATCGAAGCGGCTTACCCGCCCTTCAACAATAAAGACGCCAGCGGCAACGTAGTGGGCTTCGACAAGGACATCGGCGACGCCCTGTGCGCCAAGATGAAAGTCGAGAAGTGCGAAGTGTATGTGTCCGACTGGGACGGCATCATCCCGGCCTTGAACGCCAAGAAGTTCGACTTCCTGGTGTCTTCGCTGTCGATCACCGATGAGCGCAAGCAAGCGGTTGACTTCACCGACCCGTACTACTCGAACAAGCTGCAGTTCATTGCGCCCAAAGCCACGGCCGACTTCAAGACCGACGCCGCTTACCTGAAAGGCAAGGTGATCGGTGCACAGCGCGCAACGCTGGCCGGTACCTACCTGGAAGACAAGCTGCCGGACACCGAAGCCAAGCTCTACGACACCCAGGAAAACGCCTACCTCGACCTGACCTCCGGTCGCCTCGACGGCATCCTGGCTGACAAATACGTGCAGTACGAATGGCTCAAGAGCAAAGACGGTTCGGCCTATGAATTCAAAGGCGACCCGGTGGTAGAAAGCGACAAGATCGGTATCGCCGTGCGCAAAGGCGACCCATTGCGCGAGCGCCTGAACAAAGCCCTGGCAGAGATCAAGGCAGACGGCACCTACAAAAAGATCAACGACAAGTACTTCCCGTTCAGCATCGAATGATCTGAACGACCTGCCCGGCGCGCTCCTGGGAGCGCGTCGGCTTTTAGCAATGCCTGCCGCGATATGAAAACACCATGAATTTCGATCTCTACGGATTCGGCCCGGCCCTCGCCGCCGGCGCGCTGATGACCGTCAAACTGGCGCTCACGGCCCTGTGCCTGGGGCTGGTGCTCGGCCTTGCCGGCGCCTTGGCCAAGACTTCGCCGTACAAGCCGCTGCAATGGCTGGGCGGTGCGTATTCGACCATCGTTCGCGGTATTCCCGAATTACTGTGGGTGCTGCTGATTTACTTCGGCACCGTCAACCTGATGCGCGCCCTGGGTGAGTTTTTTGGCAACCCCGACCTGTCGCTGAGTGCCTTCGCCGCCGGCGTCATCGCCCTGGGCCTGTGCTTCGGCGCCTACGCCACCGAAGTGTTTCGCGGCGCGATCCTCGCCATTCCCAAGGGCCACCGCGAAGCCGGTGTGGCATTGGGGCTGTCGAAATTTCGGATTTTCACCCGGTTGATCATGCCGCAGATGTGGCGTATCGCCCTGCCGGGCCTGGGCAACCTGTTCATGATCCTGATGAAAGACACCGCACTGGTGTCGGTGATCGGCCTTGAAGAAATCATGCGCCACGCGCAGATCGGCGTGACAGTGACCAAACAGCCATTCACCTTCTTCATGGTCGCGGCGTTCATGTACCTGGGCCTGACCGTACTGGCGATGACCAGCATGCACTTCCTGGAAAAACGCGCCGCCCGCGGCTTTGCAAGGAGCACCCAATGAGCGGCGACTACAGTTGGCTATCGCACTTTGACCTGGGCCTGAACTGGGCCGTGATCATCAAGTGGCTGCCGAAGTTGGCCCAGGGCGCCACCCTGACCCTGGAGCTGGTGGCAATCGCCGTGATCGCCGGCCTGCTGCTGGCGATTCCACTGGGTATCGCGCGCTCCTCGCGCCGCTGGTACGTGAGCGCCCTGCCTTATGGCTACATCTTCTTCTTCCGTGGCACGCCGCTGCTGGTGCAGTTGTTCCTGGTGTATTACGGCCTGGCGCAGTTCGATGCCGTGCGCAACAGCTTCATGTGGCCGTACCTGCGCGATCCGTTCTGGTGCGCCACGGCCACCATGACCTTGCACACCGCCGCCTATATCGCCGAGATCCTGCGCGGTGCGATCCAGGCCATTCCGCCGGGCGAGATCGAAGCAGCGCGGGCATTGGGCATGTCCAAACCGAAAACGCTGTTCTACATCATCCTGCCCCGCGCCTCGCGCATCGGCCTGCCGGCCTACAGCAACGAAGTGATCCTGATGCTCAAGGCCAGCGCCCTGGCGAGTACCGTGACCCTGCTGGAACTGACCGGCATGGCGCGCACCATCATTGCCCGCACTTACCTGCCGGTAGAGATTTTCTTCGCCGCGGGCTTGTTCTACCTGCTGATGGCTTACGTGCTGGTGCGCGGTTTCAAACTGCTGGAAAAGTGGCTGCGCGTCGATGCGTGCCAAGGACGTTGAGGCACGCTTCCAGGCACTGGATGCATTCCTGATCGAGTACCAAGGGCTGTGGCGACCACGGCCCTTTACTCAGTTGCAGCTGCCCTGGGAAACCGAGCATCCCGAGTTATCCCAGTGGCTGCGTCGGCGTTCGTTGGCCGAAGCTGAAGCCAGTCACAACCACCCCCACGACCTGCCTGCGCCTGCACCGTTTCCACAGCTGGCCGCTCAAGCACTGCGCCTGAGTGCTGTGGATAAGTTACCCGCCCACTCACTGGACCCCGCTCGCCACCGTTTGAATGTGGACGTGCCCGGGCGCAAGTGGCAACAGATCGAAGCCTTCGGCGCCGCACTGACTTTTGCCCAGACGCCTGCCCACTGGCTGGACTGGTGCGCCGGCAAAGGCCATCTTGGCCGCCGCCTGCTGCAACCCGGCCAACGATTGACTTGCCTGGAATATGACCCGGCCCTGATTGCGTCCGGCCAAGCCCTGAGCGATCACCACGGCTTGCCCGCTGCCCATTGCCTGCAAGACGTGATGGCCGATGTAGCGATCGACCCCGAACACACACCTGTGGCCCTGCACGCCTGCGGCGACCTGCACGTGCGCCTGCTGCAACTGGCCAGCGCCGCTGGCTGCAAACAATTGGCGCTGGCGCCCTGCTGCTACAACCGCATCAATGCCGAGCGCTACCAGGCACTGTCCGGCGCCGGGCGCGCATCCCTGCTAACCCTGTCGATCGACGATCTGGGATTACCCCTGAGCGAAACCGTCACCGCCGGCAACCGCGTGCGCCAGCAACGAGACACCTCCATGGCGCGGCGCCTGGGCTTTGATCGACTACAGCGGCAACTGCGCGGCTGCGACGACTACCTGCCGACGCCCTCCCTGCCCACCAGTTGGCTGGATAAATCCTTCGCCGACTACTGCCGCGAGCTGGCAAACCTCAAGAATTTATCCACAGGTGAACAAGACTGGCCGGCGCTCGAAGCCCACGGCTGGCAGCGCCTGGCCGAAGTGCGAAACCTGGAGTTGGTAAGGGGTTTGTTTCGACGCCCACTGGAAATGTGGCTGGTGCTGGACCGCGCACTTTTTTTGAGCGAAAAGGGCTACAACGTCGAGGTCGGCACCTTCTGCGAACCAACGCTCACCCCACGCAACCTGATGGTGCTGGCCCAGCGCGAATAAGGTGCAAAATTTCCTGCACGCGCCCTGTGGATAACTCTGTTGATGGAATCTTTGCAGAGGCTGTAGCAATCGGCATTGAACGCCAAAAGCGAGGCTGGTCATTTTTTGTTCACAAAATAAAACGCACACAAAACAGGCAGTTGCAGCGTGTTGAGAACGGCTGCACAAAATGGCTGTTTCGTGACAGCTGTTACCAACCGATTGTGCATAAGCATCAGACGTTAAACGTATAAAGCGGACTTTGCAGGGTGGTTTTTGGCGGTTTCAGCGGGCGGAGAACCTCGTTGGGCGCCGGATCGCTCAGGTACGCGGGGTACCTGGCCTGACGCCGAAGTGACGGCTTTTTACGCTGCCACGCCGTGTGGAAAACACGCTAATCGCAAGAAACCTTGGTTTTTGCAAAAATAGTCAGAATTCAGGGGTTTACAGAACCTTTCCAATCGCTATAATCGTCGCCCTAACACGCCGGTATAGCTCAGTTGGTAGAGCAACTGACTTGTAATCAGTAGGTCCCGGGTTCGACTCCTGGTGCCGGCACCATACAAAACAAGGGCTTGCAGCGATGCAGGCCCTTTGTTTTTTCCTCATACGTAACAACGCACGTAACAAGCGCTTCTGGACGGGTATTTCAGGGTGCTGGTACGAGCGTGAACGGGTGAGATGAGGCAGTCCTGGTTGGCCAATACCCCGCCAAGTTGAACGCCGCCGAAGTGTGTCCACGCATCAAGCGTCACCCCCTACGACACACGGGAATTTTTTTCCGGTGCACCCATCAAAAGTGCGTAAGAAGTGTAAGTGAGATTTTTTATCCATCTCTATCCCTTATATTTCAATAGCTTAGAAGCATTTCCAAACCGTAAGTAGACTGTCAGATCAGTGTCGGCGCCGAACAGTACGCGACTGTAAGTGAGGGCGACCTCAACCTACTGTTTTTAAAGGTTTTTTTTGATTTACTTTCCTGGCTTACACTTTTTGACGACGTGACTGTAAGTGACGCACCCCAATGAATCCGGGGCTTTTCAGGCATTTCTAGACCCGCTGACGCCACTTACGTGTCAGGAGGGAGTGTACCTGGAAAAAGTTTTCAGCAGCCGTTCAGGCACGCCCCACCAGACTGCTCTCGCCTCGTGACTTTAATCCGGAGAACACCATGACAAAGCCCAGCTCCGTCGCTCCCATTCCAAAAATTGAAGTCATCAAGAAAGACGCCCTGTGGGAGGTCCATTGGGATTACCAGGAAGGACCGGCCAGCCTGATTCTGTTCAACCGCGCTGACTACCTGCGAGGCTATATAGATGGTGCGCTGGACATCCTCGGGATTGATCCCGATTGCGTATGCTGCGCTAGCGGCGTCACCGGCACGGTAAAACGACTGACTCAGCATCAGGCCGACACACTTTATGGCTCATTGAAACAGTTACTGGTCCCGTTGGTAGAAGCGGAATTCGCCCGCCTGGAACGCCTCGGCGCCCTTCCTCATGTACGCGACGCCGCTGCAATAGTTTGAAACTCCACAGCTTCATATCGATCAATGCAGCACAGATAACACAGCGCACAGCGTCACCATTTCCATATAGGTCATTGGGCCTGAGGCCTGGGATGGTTTCCCCGTCTGGTTGACACGCGCGTCAACTGGAGGCAATATGATCTCAATAGCGCCTGAATCTCTGGTGTTGGCTTGACCAACATTACGTTCAGGCCTTCTTGTTTCTGGGACATGGAAGTTGGCTCTAGCACCCGCCAAGCAACATCTCGATTACTCGGCTTTGGTCACGCTTCTGCAGGGGCGAGGTATGCGTATTCTCAGCGTCCATGATGCCGAGGCACAACTCGCTCAGTTCGGATACTACCGCCTTAGTGGCTTCTGGTATCCAGCCCGGACCTTCGTTCGGAACGCAGCCGGCCACAAGGTGCTTTGCCAATTTTCTGGCAAGCCAAAACGCCAAGATACATTCCAGCATGGCACCACTCTCGATGATGCCGTAGCCCTCTACAAGTTCGACAAATCTCTACGCCTTCTGATGCTCGACGCCATAGAGACAATTGAGGTTCACCTCAAGACAGTGCTTGCCCATGAGCTGGGCAAGACCGACCCCATGGCGTACACCAAAGCAACGTTCATCGACCCGAAATTCTTGACCGTAAAGCAAGGTTATCAAGTTAGCAAGTGGGCGGAATGGCTGTCGCGGCAACAAGCTAAGCTCGCTAAAAGCACCGAGGATTGCATCGAATGGCATCGCGTGTCCCAACGGGCGATCCCATATTGGGTGGCGGTGGAGGCGTGGGACTTTGGCACCCTCTCGACACACTTTCAGATATTGAAGCGCAAACCTAAGGGCTGGATCCTGGCACGCTTGAATTTGTCTGACGCAAAGATTTTCACCGGCTGGCTTCGTGAGATCAATACATTGCGGAATCGCTGCGCGCACCATACTCGAATTTGGAATCAGAAATCGGCTAACCCGATAGACTCACTGAATGCTGAGCCTTATTTCCAAGGACTCAACCTGTCCCCCTCAGCCAGCGAGCGTCTGTACGGAATGATTGCTGTGCTGTGGTTCCTACTTCTGCGGGTGAATCCCAATTCTCGCTGGATTCATGATGTCGCGGACCTGGTAGATACCAAGCCCGCGATACCAGGATGCACGTACCAAGCTATGGGTTTTCCAGCAGGAGCTGGATTTCCTCGGCAAATCTTCGGCATCTAACCGATCCCTCCAGCGTAGCCCGAAGTGGATCACTATCCCACCTCTCTCCCCCCGCCAAAACATAGCCTGACTTAAAGGATTGAGAACGCTCTGTTCAAGCGATTGAAATACTAAGCCCTTTCTGAAAAACCGCCGCAATCGAACGTTTTTTCATTTTTCAGCCCGTAAATACAGGGGCCGAGCGATTTGCATGTAAGCTTACGCGGCATGTTCTCGTGTGCAACTGAACTGCATTTCGCTTCAAAACCTTGCAATCTGTGAAACGGCCTATCGCCCGCCTAACGCCCCCGTCCGCATGGCCTGCCGGTTCGTTTGCACTACAGCCTGGTTCGCACAAAAAAGGGACGCAAACCCCGTCGGCGGGAGGGGGATAAGTGCTTTTTTATCAGTTTTTTCTTCTCGGCCCCGCCTTCACACAACCGGCGCCGCATTTACGAATAGCAAAAGTGGTCTGGCCAAATGATTCGTTTCGCGCCCATAGCTGACGTTATAGGATCGACTCAGGATGGGGACAGGTGAGCAGAAATATGAATCTAAAAAGGATGTGGCAAAAAGAGGCACGACGAAGGAAATCCAACGATTTCAGAAAAGATCGAATGGTCCGAAATTGGCCTATCCACGCGCAGCGGGCAGTGGAGGTGTTTAGTGCGTTTGCAATGGAGGCTGCAAAAGATGGCGTCCGTTTAACCGTGACAGGCCCCGCGTGGTCTGATCCGACAGAGACATTAGGAGAATTCATCATAGGATCATCTTCGGTGCATATGCGATTCGCCACGCAGTACACGGGAGAGGGCTTGATCACTCGCACGGCAGAGAGAGAAACTAAGCAGCTTGACCTTGAGCGAGGTTCAGAGCTGATCCTCCACCATTCCCCTTCTGATGGCACGATCCAGGTTTTTTTTGAGCATCCAACACTCAGAAATGAAGAGCAAGATAGAAAGGAACCCCTGTTGTATGCATTTACCTACAACACTGACCAACTGACAAATGACTGGCTAGCCTCGCTAATCCCACCCTTTCTGACATTTAACAGAGTGGAGAGTCGTTTGGAGCTACCAAGCTACCTCGACACTTGCCGCATGCGATGGTGGCATTTTACGGACATCAGAAATCGGCGTGGATATCTCAATACCTTTCAGCACCTTCTGACTCCCTGGGAGCTTGTCCTGATGGGCGCATTCGCTGCCATTCCGAGTGTTGCATTAATCAAATGGGTATGGGAAATCGTTTGAACTTGATGCCAGGGCAATCCTATCGATGGGAGCTCAGGTAACAAAGAGAAAGCTGGGGCCAGATGGCCCCAGCTGATTGCAGTTAGGTTTGTTGGATGATTCGAAGCAAACGAACGACCCAATAAGCCGTTTGCAGCAACCGAATCAATTCTTCGGGGAAAAGCTTGTCAATTACTTTTTTCATAAACGTATTGCCCTTTGCTCTGGTAGGCCCCGCTACCTACTAGAAAGTTTGCGGAGTAGCCACCTACTTAGTAACCCACTACGCTAGTTTCCGAAGGCAGATACTTATCAATGTTCATTAATTACGACTTTACATAAGCTAAGTAAAATCATAACTAACGATGTCTTAGAAAAATATTCGGGCTTGACGAGCAAGTCACAGAGCAATACGCTTCGAATTGCGGATTCAAAAGTGTATTGCTGTAAGTGGTTAACCAGATGCTATCACGGTTTTTCCCGAAGGGGACCTACTCGAAAGCTTCTACCCAAAGCCCACCCAGTGTGGGCTTTGTCGTCTTTATCGGCCGGCCAGTACCGATTTGTGGCCGGCCGGAGCTTAGCACTAGCATTTTCGCGGGTTTAGACGTCCAGGGAGTTACTTGACTCTTTTTTGAGATAATCGACATTAGGTCTTAAAGTCCTACCGATCATCCGACGAACGGTATTCTGCCGGCCGAGATAAGTAAGCGGCCGGCCATAAGTTATGGTGGCCGGCGGCCTATTCCCCCTTGAGCAAACAATCAAAACAATGTCAAAAGTTCTGCCCAAGGGTGAATAGAAGTTTGACCTAAAGTGCGACAGTCACCATCTGCTCTAACATTTTTTAGCATCAGACGAGTTGGCAGTAAATACTGCAGCATTGCTTGGTACTGGCGTCGGCCCGTGGGTATGGCCCGCCAGTTGAGAATTCATCTGCTGAACCAGGTCGAGCAAATCGCACAGCACCTGCAGCACGTTCACCCCCTCGGATCCCAACCAGGTCTTGGGCGCGACCAGTCGCTGGCTGACGGCAGCCACACTCTTCCGCAGCCCCTCTATCCTTTCCTGCATATCGCCACCCACCGTGGCGTTATGCTTTTGCCCCACTACCAGGTTCAAGTCGCGCCCGGTTGCCTGTTGCAGATCATTCACTGCCGCCAGGCTCGCGGATCCGCCCGACAGCAGCTTGAGCGCGCCCAACGCCTCGATCGTTTTGATCCTCCCCACCGTCTCAGTTGAATGGTCGTCCACCGTTCTAGTGTGATTCTGGAACGCCTCCTTATTCCCCATTGCCTCAACTTCCCGCTCGATCGCCTTTTCCCGGATCTTGCCATCTGTCTGGCGCAGCCAGTTGCCATCGACATCGACATCGACACGCTGCTGGCAGGCTTCGCTGTGCTGCCAAACCTGGTCGCCCTTTGGAACGCTGGGCATGCTCAGGCCGTGGGGCAAGATGGTTTGGATATAAGGCCTGTGCGGCAGGCCATAGGCAAAGCGCACCACCACCTGCGTGCCTTCCTCGGGAAAGGCATAGATGCCCATTTCCTCGCCACCAGTGGGCAGAGGCAACGGCACACTGGCCAGGATCGGCAGTTTCGTGTCTGGCTCGCCGTCCGGCCCCATGACCTCGATGTAGACCGCGTAGCGTGGGCGGAAGTCGTCACAGATCCCGGCGCTGGCCGGGGCGTCGGCCACGGCGACAACCCGCGCAAAGCGTGGCAGGTGGTAACCGCCGGTGAGTTCGGGAAATTGTCGTTCTACGCTGCGGCGGATTGCGTCGTCCATCGGAGGGTCATCTGGTTGTCGATGAGCGCCACACTGGTGATGCGCTCGCCGTGGTTGATTGTTGCACCTGGTCGCAATCCGGGAAGGGCCGCAATCATCGCGCTTTGATGACTATCGTAGTCATCGAACAGCTCCACCGGCACTTATAGCGGCAAGCGAACGCCAAAGAAGCTGTCGGCCCAACTGCCCACGAACACTTCCCCGTCACCCCGCTGCTGCCAGATGAAGCCGGGAATGATGAAAACCGGGGCCAAGCTGTCCATGGCTTGGTAGCCAACATCCAGACTGTAGAAAAAAGGCGCCTTGACGCCAGCTTAAGGCCGATCCGGGGCGCGAAAGCGCAGGCCGGCGTGCTGGCTGATCTTGACCAGCGCAGCTAAGTCCAGTTCGAGATGCGCTTTCGAGCCATACCCCTTTATATGAAATTATGGCTGGCCAATAATTATGGCGAATCCATAAAACAGATAATCGCATCAGCTAACAGTGCCCACTGCCCACTGCCCACTGCCCAAATTTGACTACAAACACTACAGATCCATTTTCCCGATTGCTCCCCACGCCCCACCACGCTACCCTCCCTCCTGTCGCTGCCAATTCAGCGACCGGGCCTGAGAACCCGGCAAGATGCAGGCGCACCAAGCGCACCAAAAACCCGATTTGCAGGCGTTTTTTTTCGCCTCACAATTCGTGCAATGGCGGCTGTGCGTGGGAGACCTTCGGGTCTGCCGGGTTCCTGTATCTCCGGTTTCTCAGCCTGCGCATAGCTGCCACCCATTCGCCTGAGAACGAACGTGGTAGCTCTCACTCGATACGGGAGTTCTACCAATGACCGCTCCAAATCCGTCCGCGTTAACCACCCTCGGCGTCACCCCCTTTTCCTTTCACTCCGACCAACCTCTGTTCCGCGTCAACAGCGGTGTTTCCCTGCATGAAGCCTTGCATCACGTTTCTGACCTGCTCCACCTCGCCAAGCTGCTCGCAGAAGATGCGGCGATGACGCAGGACACGGACCGTTATGCCTGGGCGTCGCATTTTTTGCAGGAGATGAGCAAGGCGGTGATTGATGATGTGGTGAAGGTGTTGGAGTCGCCAGGGAATGTTGAGCAATAAAGAAGTCGTGTGGTTCGCGGGCTGACGTCATCGCGGGCAAGCCCGGCTCCCACAGAGGAAAGCCCTGGCCTGAATAGGTCGGGGCTTTTTGCGAAAGACGAGCCAAAGGCAATATGGCACTTAGCCACTTATTCGATTGACACCCCCTCCCCACTCCTTTAAAAACCCCGCCTTGCTTGCGCTTTTATCGAGACATGGATGTTGTCGACCCCCCCGCTGTTCAAATACCGCCGCTATTGGCTGGCGGTCATCATCGTGTTGTTGGCGATTCTTGATCCTTTCGGCCTGGCCAGTTCCAGCGACAAGGCGTCGGCGCAGTGGCTCAATCGTATGTTCGCCAGCCACTACCCGAGCCTTGGGCAGCAGCGGGTGGCGGTGGTGTTGATTGATGATGCCTACCTGATGCGCAATGACAGCTCATGGCCCATGCCCTATGGCGAGCAGAGCAAGTTGTTCAAGCGTTTGCTGGCGTACAAGCCTCGGGCGGTGTTTGTGGATTTGCTGTACAGCCATGACCACTCGTTGGGCGACCCGGCGCGGGGCAGTCAGTTGCTGGCGAATGTGTTTGAGCGTTATCAACGCCAGGGCATCCCGCTGTGGTTGGCCAATACCGGGTTGACGCGTGCGGAGGCGGGCCAGGCCAATACGCTGGCGCCGTTCATGCAGGTGAGCCGGCCAGCCCTGGTGGTATGGGAAGGGGTGGACGACAAGTACCCGCTGGCCATGCACACACAGGCGGGGCTTTTGGAAACCCCAGCGATGGCGCTGTACCGCGAGTTTTGTGCCACGCAACATTGCAAACAGCCGCCGGTGGATGCGCAAACCGCTGCGCAGCGCCAGCCCATCGCTGTGCAATGGGGGCTGAAGCTGGCGGCGGAACAGGCGCGGGTTGCCGATATCAGCCACTGCGCGCCCGCGCGGCATTTTTTGCTGGATGGGGTGGCGCAGTTCTTTCAGGCCGTGTTCTGGAAGCTTGATGACTCGGCCCAGGCACGGTGCCCTTATACGCTGACATTGTCGGCCAGTGACCTGGAGGTCAGCGACCCCGACGATCAGGCATTGATTGCAGAGTTGCTGCGCGATCGCCTGGTGCTGGTGGGCGCCAATATCGCGTCCACGGGGGATCTGGTTGAGTCGCCGGTACATGGCCAACTCCCCGGCGTGTACTTGCACGCCATGGCCCTGGATAACCTGATCAATTCTGGCATGGACTACGACCATGAACCGGCCGACTTTCCCCGCTTGCCCTTCAATTGGCTGGACCTGCTCGAGCTCGGGCTGTTGGCGTTGATTGCCGTGCTCAAGGCGCTGCACGCACGTCGCCTTGCGGGCCAGCGCACCTGGAGCCGGTGGCGGCGCCAGGAAATCCGGTTTTTTACCTCGCCGTGCCCGTCGTGGCTGTTGGTGATGTCGATGTTGGCGGCGGTCAGTGTGTTGCTGAGCCTCAATGACATCACCCCGGTCAACGTGCTGGGTATTATTTTGCTGTCGTTGGTGTTGTTCAGCGAGCGGATCGAAGCCTTCTTCGACCGCGACCGCTGAGTGTGCCGTTTTGTCATTTGACTCAAGGAATTCAAGGATGAACAGAAGTCTCATCGTTTTGCTCACTGCCCTCTTCACCCAGGGTGCCTGGGCGGAAACTCACAGTATCAAAGCGTTCCTGGCCGACCCGGTGACCGTACTGGACGAGCAAGGCAAGCAACAACGTGAGTTGGCGAAAAAGGATGCGCCCACCCAGCCCGTACCGGTGTTGCAGTACAACCAGGCGCTGGACCTGGTGCAGGTCGAGCTGGCGGGCCAGAAGGTCTGGCTGGACACCATGGACCTGCGCATCGAGCCGCCGCTGAACGTCGTCGACCTGCCCTGCCAGGGCCTGACCAAAAGCCAGGCCAAAGACAGCCGCAATAACTCCACCATTGGTTTTGGTGCCGGTTGCAATCAATAAAAGGAGCGGTGCGGTGAAGGGATATCTAGTCGCGGCCAGCCTATTGGCCAGTTCGGTGCTCAGCGGTTGCGCCACCTTGAAGGGCGCGGACCAGGCGTTCCTGAACCTGGTGGGGCCTTCGACCCAATCCCGGGTCCAGGGCCACTACGTGGACAACACTGACGTACGCCAGTACTACAAGCTCGACCCACAGCGCCAGAGCCAACAGCGCCTGAGCTACGACGGGCGGGCGGTGCCGGCTGCCGAGGCGCGTCAGCAGAACCTGGTGGATATCCCGATGCTGCAAGCCTACTTGCAGGGCATTGTCACGCGCTTGTCCAAGGGCTGGCCGGGGGAGTTGCCGCCGCTGCAGGTGAAGATCACCGACAGTTATGGTTTCGGGCCATCGGCAGACCCTTACGGCAACCTGTTCGTGCCGCTGGGTATGCTGGACAACGTCGCCAGCGAAGACGAAATCGCGGCGATGCTGGGCCATGAAATGAGCCATGTGTTGCTGCATCACCATGACCGCATGGCCGCCTTCCAGCAGCAGAAAGACATGTTCACCACTGTCGCCTCCACGGTCGCCTTGGCCACCATGGCTGCCGATACGGGCGTCGACCGCAGCTCCGGGACGATGAAACTGTTCAGTAAAGACCCGGCCGGCACGCAAAAGACCATCGGTAACACCGTACTGTACACCGCACTGGCCAATACCTTTTCCGATCAGGTATGGAGCACCGCCTGGGGCCGCAGCCAGGAAGACCAGGCCGACCTGCTGGGCACCGACTTGATGATCCGCGCCGGTTACGCCCCGCGTGCCGCCACCCATAGCCTGGAGCGCCTCAACGACTTCCAGGGCAAGCAGAAACCCTTGCTCACGGGCTTCCTCACGGCGCGCAAGAATGCCATGCAGGATTCGCTGCAGCAGTTCAATCTCAACCAGTTCACCAAAGAGCTGGACGTGCTGGTCAAGGACGGCTTGACCACCGGCATCAACGCAACCACGCAATACTTCAACCGCTCGCACATGTCGGCGATGGACCGTGACACCGAGCTGCGCCAGTACTTGCAACGCGAATATCGCCAGGAACGCCGCGCTCGGGTCAACCCACAAAGCTGGTCGAAGATGAAGACTACGCCGCAAGTGGCGAAGGCCTTACAGGGTTATAAAGACGCGTACTTCGCCATCGATGCCCTGGAGAAAAACAAAGTGCCGGATGCTGAAGGGTTTATCCGCAAGGCCCTGGCATCACCGGTCAAGGACCAGCCGAGCATTCGGCGCACCGCCTATACCGTGCGCCTGGCCCAGGGCAAAAACAGCGAAGCGCTGAAAGAGTTGCAGGCGATCAAGGACTGGTCCCTGGCTGGCCCTTCTACCTATGACTTGATGATCAGCTACCACCTCAAGCGGGGTGATGGGCAAGCGGCACTGGCGATGATCGACAAGGCCGAACGTAATCTGGGCTCGGAGGAGCTGTTCATCACCGAAAAGCTGCTGGCCAACCAGCAGCTGCAGAATGCGCAGCAGGTGCAAACGGTGTTGCGCAAGTGCGAGCAGTACCCGACACGCAAGGAAAACTGCAAGAAGCTCGCACCGGCCAAGGCCTAGGCGGCAACATTCGCACCTGGCATAAAAAAACCCCGAACCAGTCGGGGTTTTTTATTGCCTGGCATCAGGCACGACGCTCGATCAATTAGAAAACGTTGATCGGGTAGTCGGCGAACAGACGGATTTCGTTACCGCCTACGTTGTAGTTGCTGGCGTTGTTGGAAACGCGCAGCCACGAGGCGCGAGCACGCAGGCTCAGGTCTTTGGCTGGGCCGCTCTGTACGACGTACTTGAACTGGTTCCAGATTTCACGCTCGGTGCCATCGCCACGGCCTGTGCCGTCGTCGATGTTGGTGCCACGCACGTAGGCAATGTTGTAGGTCAGGCCCGGTACGCCGAAGGTGGCGAAATCGATGCCGTAACCTGCTTGCCAGGAACGCTCGTCCTTGCCGTTGAAGTCGGACCAGTAGGAGTTGGCCAGCAAGATGGTATTGCCGCCGTCGCCGATGCCGCCAGCGTTGCGGTAGCCGCCGTACAGGTAGCCAGTGTCGCCGGTGCTGCGCTGGTGAGCGATGGTGAAGCTGTGCGCTCCAACGGCCCAGGTCGCGCCCAGGCTCCAGATCTTGTTGTCGCGCGCGTCCGCATCACCTTGGTTTTCCAGGGCGAAACTGCGATCAAGCTTGGTTTTGTAGCCGTTGAAGTCAAACGTCAGCGATTGCTTCTCTGGCAGGGCCAGCACGTAGTTGACGTTGACGTATTGCTTTTTCAGCACGTCTTGCATGTCGGAGGCATACAGGGCAGCCGACAGGCTTTCGGTGAATTTGTAGCTACCGCCGATGTAGTTGATGCTCTTCAAGCGGCCGCTGTCGCTGCCCTCGGCGCTCTTGCGAGCTTCCTTGGTGAAGTGACCGGCGTCCAGTTGCAGGCCGGCGATCTCTTTGGAAACAATCGAGGTGCCCTCATAGGTTTCCGACAGCAAGCGCGAGTTATCGTACTGCAGGACCGGTACGGCCGGCATTTGCTGGCCGTATTTGATCACGGTGTTGGAGATACGCGCCTTCACGGCCGCGCCGCCTTTGGCCAGGTCGTTGGCGGCTTCACCGCTGTCACCTTGCTTGAAGAAGTCGATACCGCCAGCGCCGCTGCGGCCTTTACCACCGTCCAGGCGGATAGCGTATTGGCCAATCACGTCCACACCCACACCCACGGTGCCTTGGGTGAAGCCGGACTCGAACTTGCCGATGAAGCCTTGGCCCCATTCAGCTTTGTCCTGCTTGCCGTTTTTGTAGTCACGGCTGATGTAGGCGTTACGTGCGGCGATGTTCAGGTGGCTATCTTCAACAAACCCCTTGGATTGCTCCTGGTCGTTTGCCATTGCTGTCGATGCGCTCAAAATCCCCAGAGCGATCAGACTCATCCGTTGCTTCAACATATTCTTATATTCCTTATTACGGGTTGAGTACGCGCTGTGACACCAGGCTCCATGTTGCTATTTCTGGTGTCGACCTTTGCCGCAAAAAGAAAGCCCGCGGACGACTGAACTGCCGCGGGCCTTTTTTTATTGGAGTAAGTCATGGCGGTGAGCCACAGGCGTTGGGCGCAATCCTATGCGGGCGTTGAACTATGTGTCAATTTCGTGAATCGTCTGTATTTAGGCGATATTCGTCTAAGGGGCGAGCTAAAGCACTACGCTGAAAACGATTGAATGACCTACGGCACCGGTAAATAACACATCAAGTAACAAATCTGCCAGCGACATGACAGGGAATAGATAACACGCGCAAATGCAAAGCATTACCATTCGTGCAAATTTCCTGCCCAACTTGTTGGATACACCCCCATGCCCACCCCTTGCCTGACGCCCATCGCCCTTGGGCTCTCCATGCTGCTGTCTGCCGGTTTTGCCTGCGCGACTACGGTATTGCCCGAGACCTCGATCAATGCCGAAGCGGATGAAGACGACCCACGGGTCAAAGAGACCAACACCGCCACGCGCACCGCGACCTCCGTACGCTATGTGCCCCAGGCGATCGACTCGGTAAAAACCGACAATCTGCGGTCCTACGGCACCAACGACCTGGGCCAGGCGTTAAGCGGTATTCCCAACGTCAGCAGCGGCGCCGACACACGCTTCGACAGCCTGCGCATACGCGGTTTCGACGCCAGCAATGACTTCTATCTGGACGGCATTCGCGACGACAGCCAGTACGTGCGCGACCTGCACAACATCGAGCGTATCGAAGTGCTCAAGGGCCCGGCCGCCGTGCTGTACGGGCGAGGTGGCCAGGGTGGGATCGTCAACCGCGTAAGCAAATTGCCCACGCCGGGTCATAAGTCGAGTATCGAAGCCCAAGGTGGCAGCAACGATTTGCGCAGCCTGTATGCCGACCTGAGCGCCGACCCGAGCGACACCATCAGCCTGCGTCTGAACATGGGCAACCAGGACAACAACAGCTTTCGCGATGGCGTCAGCGGCAACCGCCAGTTGTTTGCGCCGTCGATGAGCTGGCAGCTCACGCCCGACCTGAACTGGCTGGTGCAATACGAATACAGCCGCTACAACCGCACGCCGGACCGTGGCATTCCCGGGGTCAACGGGCGCCCGGCGGATGTGAGCCGCAGCACCACTTATTTCGATCACGGCGACTACATCGACGATAAATCCCAGTCACTGCGCTCCAAGCTCGCCTACGAGCTCAACGCCAACTGGCAACTGCGCCACACCCTCGGTGTGTTCAAGCTCGACAGCGATTTCGACAACACCTACCAGACCGGCTACGACGCGAAAACCAACAGCGTCAGCCGCCAACACTGGCAGCAGGACCTGACCACCCGCAATGTGTTCAACAACCTTGAGCTGGAGGGTGGTTTCGACACATTTGGCCTGGAGCATCGCCTGCTCACCGGCATCGAGCTGGGCAGCCAGCGGCGCGACCCGAAGCTGTACTCGGCTCGGGATGCCAGGACGGTCCCCAGCCTGGACCTCAACCAACCCAATCGCCGCCTGAGTCACACCGGGAGCATGCGACTGTCGAGTTACAACCACACTGAAGTCGAAAGCAGCGCGCTGTACGTGCAGGATCAACTGCGCCTGAACGACCAGTGGCAACTTTTGGGCGGGCTGCGTTACGACCGCTTTGAAGTGGACACCACCAGCAAGGTGCTCAACACCCAGGAGAACGTGAAGAGCCACAGCACCAGCCCGCGCGTCGGCCTGGTGTGGACGCCGCTGGAGCATCATTCGTTCTATGCCTCGTGGAGCAAGACCTTCTCGCCAGCGGGCGGCGGCCTGATCGGTATCACGCCGAACGCCGCCGGGAACGTCAACGACCTTAGCCCGGAGCTGACCAAGCAGAAGGAAATCGGCGTGAAGAGCGACTGGTTCGACGACCGCCTGAGCACCACGCTCGCCGTGTACGAGCTGGAACTCTACAACCGCCGCACCAGCGACCCGCTGGACCGCACCATCACCCTGCTCACCGGCGAGCAACGCTCACGCGGCGTGGAGCTGACGGCCACCGGCAAGATCATCGACAACTGGTACGTACGCGGCGGTGTAGGCCTGCAGGACGCCAAGGTGGAGAAGGACAACAACGGCTTTGAAGGCAAACGTATCAGCGACGTGGCCAAGCGCAATGCCAGCGTGTTCATCACCTGGAAACCGGAAATGGGCTGGTACGCCGAAACCGGTTTGACCCTGGTGGGTGATCGCTACGCCGACAGCCTCAACACCGTGGTACTGCCGGGATACGGGCGCTGGGACGCGCTGGCCGGGTTCCGTCAGAAAGAGTGGGACGTGAGAGCGGCGCTGAACAATATTGCCGACAAAAATTACTACGCCTCGGCGACCAGTGCGGCGCAGATTCAACCAGGGGAGCCGCGTAGCCTGGTGGTCACCGGTACCTACAGTTTCTAATATTTCATCTGGCACACTGACTGCAGTGTGCCTTCACTTACTCATCAACTCGCATAACGCCTGCACTTCATCCTCCGTGAACAACCCCACCGGGTAGCGTTCTCTCATCACGCTGCGCAAGTCAGGCACCTGCCTGACCTGGCGCGAGCCGTTTGCCTTCAACCACAGCGCCAACGCATGGATCGCATCGCCGTTGACTCGCAAGGGGTGAAACGTGCGCGTGTTCATCAGGTCGATATCGGCATTCATTTCAGCGCTCTCTCCTGCTGCGTGAGCGGCTAACTTACTCAAGGTTTGTGACAGAACTGCGCAGTCATCGCACAGATTCACTGTGCCGACAGCGATACAAGAGCTATGCCAATGTGCCGTTCGCCTTGGCATTCAGATACAAAAAAGCCCGCGACCTGGCTGGGTCGCGGGCTTGGCTGGAACACTGCGGTTGCGCAGCGCACACGCGCCCTCAAAGCACCGTTACAACTGCACTCAATTTCTGTGCGGTGCGGGCTGCTGTTGGGTCAGGCAATGAATATTGCCTCCCCCCAGTAACAGTTCGCGGCCCGGCACCATCACCACTTCGTGCTGCGGGAACAGGCTCTGCAGGATTTGTTTGGCCTGGTGGTCCAGCGGGTCATCGAAACTCGGCGCGATGATGCCGCCGTTGACGATCAGGAAGTTGACGTAGGACCCGGCCAACCGCACGCTCGGGTTACGTTCCTGGCTGCCGTCCACCGGGTCGACACCGGCGCATTCTTCCTCGGTGGCATACAGCGGTCCCGGGATCGGCATTTTATGCACGATGAACGCACGCCCCTTGGCGTCGGTGCTGTTTTGCAGCACATCCATGGCTGCGTGGCAGCGCGAGTAGTTCGGATCTTGCGGGTCATCGGTCCAGGCCAGCAACACTTCGCCCGGGCGCACATAGCAGCAGAAGTTATCCACATGGCCATCGGTTTCATCGTTGAACAGGCCATCCAGCAACCAGATGATCTTATCCACCGCGAGGTGATCAGCCAGTACAGCTTCAATGGCCGCACGATCCAGGTGCGGGTTGCGATTGCGGTTCAACAGGCACTCTTCGGTGGTGATCAGGGTGCCTTCGCCATCCACATGGATCGACCCCCCTTCAAGCACGAAGCCTTGGGTGCGATAGCGCGGCGCGCGCTCGATCTCGAGGATCTTGCCGCCTACCTGGGAGTCACGGTTCCACGGTGCATACAGGCCGCCGTCAAAACCACCCCAGGCATTAAAATCCCAATTCACGCCCCGCACTTCGCCGCTGTCGTTGATCACGAACGTGGGGCCCGTATCGCGGACCCAGGCATCGTCGGAAGACATTTCCACCAAGCGAATATTGGGTACATCCAGGCGCGCACGGGCGTTCTCGTACTGGCCGGCGGAAACCGCAACGGTCACGGGCTCAAAGCGGGCGATGGCCTTGGCCACAGCCACGTGGGCGGCCTGCGCAGGCTTGCCGCCCAGACGCCAGTTGTCGGGGCGCTCGGGCCAGATCATCCAGGTTTGGGTCTGTGGCGCCCATTCGGCAGGCATATGGAAGCCATCGGCGCGAGGTGTACTGTGCAGGGTGGTCATGGCGTTCAAAACTCCGAATGGGGTGACGACCGACTTGATATGGATAAAAATCGGCTTTGGAAGCGTTTAACGATTATAGATCCCGAATATTACACAAAATAGCCGATAACAATCGATCTATCACAACTGCTCATCCAGTACTTTCGACAACATGTCGACAAAGAAGTCCACGCTTTGCCGGGTGGTCACCATCGGCGGTTTGATCTTGAGAATATTCAGGTAGTCACCCGTAGGCTGCATGAAAATCCCCAATTCCCGAAGACGATCACATAACAGCGCCGTCTCTTGCGTCGCTGGTTCCAGGATGTGTCGGTCACGCACCAGTTCCAGGCCCAGATAGAAGCCCGAACCGTGTACCGCTCCGACCAGCGGATGGCGGTCGATCAGGGCTTGCAGCCGAGCCTTGAAATGCCCGCCAACCAACTGGGCGTTTTCCCAGAGTTTCTCTTCTTCCATCACGTCCAGCACCGCCATGCCGATTTGACAACTGACCGGGCTGCCCCCCGATGACGAGAAGAAATACCCTTCGGCCTCCAGCGCCTCGGCAATTTCTCGACGGGTGATCACCGCCCCCAAAGGCTGGCCGTTGCCCATGCCTTTGGCCATGGTGATGATGTCGGGCACCACGCCCTGCTCTTCAAAGCCCCAGAAGAAGTGGCCCATGCGGCCGTAACCTACCTGCACCTCATCGGCGATGCACACGCCCCCCTGGGCACGGACCAAGCCATACACCTGCTGTAAATAACCCGGCGGCAGCGAGATGCCCCCGGCATTGCCGTATACCGGCTCACAGATAAATCCGGCCAATTGGCGCTGGCTTGCGGCAATTTTCGCCAGGTTGTGTTCTACGCTTCGCACGTAGTCCGGTGCGCTGTCCGGCCCGCGGAATTCGCCGCGGTAGGTATTGGGTGCTGTCACCGGGTGCACCCAGTCCGGGCGGCTGCTCAATGCCTGGGGGTTATCGGCAATTGATGTGGACACGGCGTCTGCCGCCACTGACCAACCGTGGTACGCCTCCAGCACGCTGAGCATGTCGCGCCCACCGCTGTAGGCCCAGGCCAGGCGAATCGCCAGGTCATTGGCTTCGGTGCCGCTGTTGACCAGGAACACGCGGTCCATGCCCTTGGGCGCCAGCGCCAGCAACCGTTCGGAAAACTCGGCAATCGCAGCATAGTGAAACCGCGAGTTGGTGTTGAGCAGCGACCACTGCCGCGCTGCCACCGCGGCCATGCGCGGGTGACCATGGCCCAGCACGGCTACGTTGTTGAGCATGTCCAGGTAGGATCGGCCCTGCATGTCGATCAGGTGGTTGCGCCAGCCCCGCTCGATACGTGGCGGGTCCACGTAGTAATGCTTCTGGGAGCGGGCGAAGCTGGCATCACGCCGGGCCAGCAGAGCCTGCGGGTCCAGTTCCGGCTCGGCATCGCAGGCCAGCCCCAACAGCGCCGCCGGTGACGGGCACAACGCCTGCCAGGCCGAGGCTCGGGAGGGCGTGCAGAACAGTGGCGGTTCAAGGTCGGCGCTGCATAACTGCACAGTCAACGGCGCGTGAACCTCCCCCATTACTTGCCCTTTCACCACCAACGCTCCAGGCGTGAGTGACGTTTTTAAGCCCCACACACGCAGGCTCAGCCTAGGGTCGTGCAAGCACAGCAAACCATCGGCGCCTTCACGCAGCGTGCCTGCAAAGGGGGCTTGCAGCACGCTGCCGTGGGGCAGGTGCAGTTCGACATGGAGGGGCAAGGTCTGCGGCTCTACCGCGCTGTCGGCACAGGTACGCGACAAGCGGTATTGCCCATACCGGCTGGCCGCCAGCCCATGTACTGCCGCTGCTTCAGCCAGCAACCGCCGATCTATTCCCGGGGTTTCCCAATTACCGGCCTCCCAATGCGGGCTGAGTACGCCCAGGTCGATCAGCGCGAACTCGCGGCCCACCAGGCCCGGCAACAAGGGTGCAAAGTCATGGCTGGCAACCGGTGGCAACGTCTCGCCAACGCCAGTGAGAATCGCCGCTTGCATCAGCGCAAACGGCACCGCCGTCGCAACATGGAAAATTTCCCACTCGTGCTCAGCGTTTTTCTTTAAATACGTGTTATCCGGGTCCAGGCGTTGCTGCTGTTCACTGCTGAGCACCAGCACCGCCGCGCGTGCGACGATCAGCGGCCACAACACCTCCAACTCTTCGCGCTGTAACGGCATCACCGCGTGACAGGCCTGGATTGCCGGCAGAATCGCAAACGGGTCACCGTGAGCGTGGTGCAACAGGGACGCGCAGGTTACCGACAGGTCAGCAATCCGCCAGGTGTGCACCAAATCGCCGAAATCAATCACGCCGTGGATACGCCAGCGCCGCTGGGCATCACGCTGGCACACCACATTGTCATCGGTGATGTCCAGGTGCACCGCTTGCCACGGCAGGCGTGGTGCCAACGGTTGGACATACGCCTCGACCTGCGTGGCTACGCGCTCCAATACGGCGCGTTGCGGCAGGTCAGGCAAGGTTGCCAGCAGATGAGTGATCAACGCCTGCGCATGGCGCGGATCCCATTGCAGGGTGCGCGCAAGGCCCGGATGCTCGAAACCTTGCAGCGCGAGGCTCATCTGTGCGCACAGTTCACCGAAGCCTGCGATCACATCGCGGCCCAGGTGCGGTAAATGCGTAAGGGGCTGGCCGTCGATGTACTCCAGTAACCGCAGGTGCAGGGTGTGCCCGTCCACGTCTACCGTCAGCAGCTCATTACCATCCAACGCTTGAATCACCTTGGGCACGCGCAGATGGACATGTGCTTGCAGACTATTGAGGGCCGCGTGTTGGGCCTCGAGTTCAACGGCGGCGTAGTCACCGCGACAGATTTTGAGAACAAAACGGCCCTGGGCGTTGTCAATCTTGTAGTTGAGGTCTTGTTGACTGCCCAACGCTTGCAGCACACCGCTCATCCCATAATGCCGCTCGAGTAGGCTGGCCGCCTGGTCGGGGCTTACTTGTGGGCAAGGTAAACTGGCGCGGTGGGTCAATGTGGCTAACGACATTGTGACGACCTTTGTTTTTTCAGACGTCTATATCGCCATTGTTCCGGGTCACAAGGCAACCCCCAGTAAACGCCGGACTTGCACCACCCGGCCCACACAACTCAAGCTATGCTTCATTCGCTTAATGTCCATCTAAGGAAAGGGCCCTCCGATATGCGCATTCTCGTTACTGGCGGCGCTGGCTTTATCGGCTCAGCCCTGATCCGCTATTTGATTCAAGATACCGAACATGAAGTGCTCAATCTGGACAAGCTCACCTATGCCGGCAACCTTGAATCGCTGACCAGCATCGCGTCCAACAGCCGCTATGAGTTTGTCCAGGCCGATATCATCGACCAGGCCGCCGTCAGCGCCGTACTCGCACGCTTTGAACCTGATGCGATCATGCACTTGGCGGCCGAGTCCCACGTTGACCGCTCCATTGACGGTCCGTCGGATTTTATCCAGACCAACATCGTTGGCACCTACAGCCTGCTGGAAGCCACACGGGCTTACTGGCAGAAGCTGGCAGAACCGGCCAAAAGCGCGTTCCGCTTCCACCACATTTCCACTGACGAAGTGTATGGCGACCTGCACGGCGTAGACGACCTCTTCACCGAAACCACGCCTTACGCGCCCAGCTCTCCCTACTCCGCGAGCAAGGCGGCATCCGACCACCTGGTACGCGCCTGGCAGCGTACATACGGTCTGCCGATACTGCTGACCAATTGCTCGAACAACTACGGGCCATTCCACTTCCCCGAAAAATTGATCCCGCTGGTTATTCTCAACGCCTTGGCGGGCAAGCCACTGCCTGTCTACGGCGATGGTTTGCAGGTACGTGACTGGCTGTTCGTCGAGGATCATGCCCGCGCACTGCTCAAAGTGGTGACCACTGGGGTGGTGGGCGAGACCTACAACATCGGTGGTCATAACGAGCAGAAGAACATCGACGTGGTACGTGGCATTTGCGGCCTGCTGGAAGAGCTGGCGCCGCAGCGCCCTGCCGGCGTGGCAAAATTCACTGACCTGATCACCTTCGTCAAGGATCGCCCTGGCCACGACCAGCGCTACGCCATCGACGCCAGCAAGATCGAACGCGAACTGGGCTGGGTCCCGGAAGAAACCTTTGAGACAGGACTGCGCAAAACCGTGCAGTGGTACCTCGATAACCTGGAATGGTGCCGCAGGGTCCAGGACGGTAGTTATCAGGGCGAACGATTGGGCAACACCGACTTGAAGGATCTAATCGCATGATGAAGGGCATCGTATTGGCTGGCGGCTCCGGCACCCGCTTGCACCCCATTACTCTGGGAGTGTCCAAACAGCTGTTGCCGGTGTACGACAAACCCATGATCTACTACCCGATATCCGTGCTGATGCTTGCCGGGATCAAGGACATCCTGGTGATCTCCACGCCGGTAGACTTGCCACAGTACCGAAACCTGCTGGGAGATGGCAGCCAGTTTGGCGTGCATTTCACCTATGCCGAACAGCCGTCTCCAGACGGGTTGGCTCAAGCATTTATCATTGGCGAAGAGTTCATCGGTGATGACGCCGTGTGCCTGATTCTGGGGGACAACATCTTCCACGGCCAACATTTTAGTGATCAATTACGCACTGCAGCCGAGCGTTCATCGGGCGCTACGGTATTCGGCTACTGGGTAAAAGACCCGGAGCGCTTCGGTGTGATTGATTTCGATAAAGAGGGCCGCGCCCTGTCCATCGAAGAAAAACCGGCGAAGCCCAAGTCACCCTATGCCGTCACCGGCCTGTATTTCTACGATAACGACGTGATCAAGATCGCCAAGGCCGTCAAGCCTTCGCCGCGCGGCGAGTTGGAAATCACCGACGTCAACAACGCCTATCTTCAGCGCGGCGACCTGCATGTAGAACGCTTCGGTCGCGGCTTTGCCTGGCTCGACACCGGCACCCATGACAGCCTGCTGGAGGCCTCGACTTACGTGCAGACCATCGAGCACCGCCAGGGCTTGAAAGTGGCTTGCCTGGAAGAGATCGCCTACGAAAACGGCTGGATCGACCGCGACTATCTGCTGGAACGCGCCAAATACTTCGGCAAGACCGGCTATGGCCAGTACCTGTATTCCCTCGCCGGAGAGACCCAGTGAACGTAGTTGAAACCACACTACCCGGCGTGCTGATCCTTGAGCCAAAGGTATTCGGTGACGAGCGCGGTTTCTTCTACGAAAGCTTCAACGCCCGCGCTTTTGAAGCAGCTACCGGGCTCAAGCGTGATTTTGTGCAGGATAACCACTCGCGCTCGCAAAAAGGCGTACTGCGGGGCTTGCACTATCAGCTTGAGCACACTCAAGGCAAGCTGGTGCGTGTCACTCACGGCGAAGTGCTGGATGTAGCCGTCGACATCCGTCGCAGCTCCCCAAACTTCGGACACTGGGTGGGTGTACGCCTGTCGGCACAGAACCATCGTCAATTGTGGGTGCCGGAAGGTTTTGCGCATGGTTTCGTGGTGTTGAGCGACCACGCAGAGTTCCTGTACAAAACCACCGATTACTACCAGCCAAGCGCCGAGCGCAGCATTCTCTGGAATGACCCAACGCTGGCTATCGACTGGGAGCTGGTCGAGCCGCCGCAATTGTCTGCCAAAGACCAGGTCGGAAAACTGCTGATGGAAGCCGACCTGTTCCCATGAAAATATTAATCACCGGCCAACACGGCCAAGTCTCCTTGGAGCTGCAACAGCGGCTCCAGGGTCTTGGCGAACTCGTCATCCTGGGCCGCGACCAGCTTGACCTGGCCGACGCTGACCTCATCCGCCAACAGGTACGCGCCCACCGCCCTGGCCTGATCATCAACGCGGCAGCTCACACGGCCGTGGATCTGGCCGAGAGCGAACCGGACGCAGCCTTTGCGATCAACGCCATCGCCCCCGGCATCCTCGCCGAGGAAGCCAAGGCACTGGGCATCCCGCTGATTCATTACTCGACCGACTACGTGTTCGATGGCAGCAAACCTGCCCCTTACATCGAAAGCGACACACCCAACCCTTTGGGTGTCTATGGTCAGAGCAAACTGGCGGGTGAACAGGCGATTGCTGTCGTGGGTGGCGAACACCTGATCTTGCGCACCAGTTGGGTGTATTCGAGCCATGGCAAGAATTTCCTGCTGACCATGCAGCGCCTGCTGCAGGAAAAAGCGCAGATGCGCATCGTCGCCGACCAGATCGGTGCGCCGACCTGGGCCGGGACCATCGCCAGCAGCACCCGTGCGCTGATTGAGCAGTGGCAGGCCGGTAAGGCCGGAGACTGGGGGGTTTACCACCTCACCGCACAAGGTGAGACCTCGTGGTTCGGCTTTGCCCAAGCCATTGGCGAGCAATTGCGGATCGAGGGCAAAGCCTGCGCCGAACTGGAGCCGATCCCTTCCAGTGCCTACCCCACCCCCGCCAAGCGCCCGCTGAACTCGCGCCTGGATTGCTCGCGTCTGCAACAGCAATGGCACGTCAGCCAGCCCCATTGGCAAGATGCATTGCACGAGTGTCTTGCCAAGCAGCACTAGGCATAATGCGCCTGTACCCACAGGCGCACACTCCCCATGACTCCACCCCTTCCGCGAAGACCCCGCTGGCGCAGCCTCGCCCTGCTGGCATTGTGCTTGGCACCGCTGCTGTGGCCGCTGGAGCATTTGGCCGAGCGCTACTACCGCAGCGAATTGGCCGGGCAAAACCGCCAGACTCTCGACCTGTATGTCGCCAACCTGTTGGGCACCCTGCACCGCTATGAAGTGTTGCCGCAAATCCTCGGCGATTTGCCGGCCCTGCGCATCGCCCTGGACGCACCTCACGTCAGTACCAACCTGGCCAATGCCAACCTGCTGCTCAAGGATGTCGCCGCCCAGGCGGGCGTGGAAGTGATGTACCTGATGGACACCACCGGCAAGACCCTTGCCGCTTCCAACTGGGACAAACAAGACAGCTTCGTCGGGCGCAATTTCGCCTTTCGCCCCTATTTCAGCGAAGCCATGGCCGGGCGCCTGGGTCGGTTTTTCGGCCTGGGCACCACCTCAGCCAAGCGCGGCTACTTCTTCGCCGCCGCGGTGCGTGACGGCGACACCATCATCGGCGTGCTGGTGGTCAAGGTCGACCTTGATCACACCGAAAGCCTGTGGGGCAATACCCCGGAACAACTGCTGGTCACCGACCACAACGGCGTGGTGATCCTCACCTCGCGCCCGCAATGGCGTTTCCGCGCCACGCGGCCACTGACCGCCGAAGAGCGCCAGGCCATCATCGCCATACAGCCCTACCCCACCCGTGACCCGCAGCCGCTGAGCCTGAGCAGCAGCGCCTGGCTGCGCCAATCCACCGCCATCGCCGAAACCGGCTGGAATGTGGAAATCCTGGCGCCACGCTCGCTGATCAACCGTCCGGTGCGCACGGTTGTCGCCGTGGGCGGTGCCACGTTGTTGGTGCTGATGCTGTTGCTGGGATTGTTGATGCAGCGCCGTCGGCACTACCTGGAACGCATCGCCTTCGAAGCCAAGGCCCGCCGTGAGCTGGAAATGCGCGTGGCCGAGCGTACCAGCGACCTGGAGGGCCTGAACCGGCGCCTGAAACAGGAAGTGTTGGAGCGCGAACACGCCCAGCAGGAACTGGTGCGCGCCCAGGACGACCTGGTCCAGGCCGGTAAACTCTCGGCCCTGGGCACCATGTCGGCGAGTATCAGCCATGAGCTGAACCAACCGTTGGCGGCGATTCGCAGCTATGCAGAAAACGCCGAAATCCTCCTCGACCATGAGCGCACCAGCGATGCCCGCGGCAACCTCAAACTGATCAGCGAGCTGACCGGACGCATGGCCTCGATCATCGCCCATTTGCGTGCATTCGCTCGCCGTGATCGTCACGCGCCGGAGAGCGTAGCCTTGCAACCGGCCCTGGACGACGCCCTGGCGTTGCTGGCCAAGCGGCGGCGCTCGATGGAAGTGGAATTGATCCGCGACCTGCCGGAAGCAACCCTATGGGTGCAGGCCGGCGAAACCCGTCTGCGCCAGGTACTGGGTAACTTGCTGGCCAACGCCCTGGACGCCCTCACTGAAAAAGGCCCGCCGCGCAAACTCTGGCTGAGTGCCGAAACCACGCCCCAGGGCGTCAACCTGTACATTCGCGACAACGGCCCAGGCTTTTGCATGGAAGCCCTGGGCCGCGCCAGCGAGCCGTTCTACACCACCAAGACGCGCACCCAGGGCCTGGGCTTGGGCCTGGCAATCTGCGACACCCTGATGCGCGCCTTTGGTGGCGAACTGCTGTTCGCCAACCACAAGGAAGGCGGCGCGCTGTTAACCTTGAAATTGCGTGCCGGCTCGCCGGGCGTCAGTCTGCAACCGTCCGAGGACCGCAGTGTATGAGCATCGACAACCAGATTCAGGTGGTGTTGATCGACGACGATCCACACCTGCGTCAAGCCCTGTGCCAAACCCTGGACCTGGCCGGACTCAAAGTCCTGCCCCTGGGCGAAGCCACCGGCCTCACCGCACGCCTGTCCCGCGACTGGCCTGGAGTGGTGGTCAGCGACATCCGTATGCCCGGCATGGACGGCCTGGAGCTGCTGGCCGAACTGCATGGCCAGGACCCGGACCTGCCGGTGCTGCTGATCACCGGCCACGGCGACGTACCGTTGGCGGTGCAGGCGATGCGTGCCGGCGCGTATGACTTCCTCGAAAAACCCTTCGCCAGCGACGCACTGCTCGACAGCGTGCGCCGCGCCCTGGCCTTGCGTCGCCTGGTGCTGGACAACCGCAGCCTGCGCCTGGCCCTCAGCGATCGTCAGCAACTGAGCACGCGCCTGGTGGGGCACTCCCCGCAAATGTTGCGCCTGCGCGAGCAGATTGGCGCCTTGGCCGCGACCAAGGCCGATGTGCTGATCCTGGGCGAAACCGGTGCTGGCAAAGAAGTCGTCGCCCGCGCCCTGCATGATCTTTCAAGCCGCCGCAGTGGCCCATTTGTGGCGATCAACGCCGGGGCGCTGGCCGAATCGGTGGTAGAAAGCGAACTGTTCGGCCATGAGCCGGGGGCGTTCACCGGCGCGCAGAAACGCCGCATCGGCAAGTTCGAGTTCGCCAATGGCGGCACGCTGTTTCTCGATGAAATCGAAAGCATGAGCCTGGATGTGCAGGTCAAGTTGCTGCGCCTGTTGCAGGAGCGCGTGGTGGAGCGCTTGGGCGGCAATCAGCTGATTCCGCTGGATATCCGCATTATCGCCGCCACCAAGGAAGACCTGCGCCAAGCCGCCGACCAGGGCCGTTTCCGTGCCGACTTGTATTACCGCCTCAACGTCGCACCGCTACGCATCCCGCCTCTGCGCGAGCGTGGTGAAGATGCATTGATGCTGTTCCAGCACTTCGCCGACGAGGCCAGCAGCCGCCACGGCCTGCCCCTGCATGAGCTGCAACCGGGCCAACGCGCGCTGTTATTGCGCCATAGCTGGCCGGGCAATGTGCGGGAACTGCAAAACGCCGCTGAGCGTTTCGCTCTGGGCCTGGAGTTGGCGCTCGATAGCGCCCAGGACAATCCCGCCGCGGGCGTGCTGACGTCCACGCCCGGCGGCTTGAGCGAGCAAGTCGAGCAGTTCGAAAAAAGCTTGATCGCCGCCGAACTCACCCGCCCTCACAGCTCCGTGCGCAGCCTCGCCGAAGCGTTGGGCGTGCCGCGCAAGACCTTGCACGACAAGTTACGCAAACACGGTCTGAACTTCGCCGACAGCACCAGCCAGAGCGCCGACGACGAATGAACCCGCCTACCACCAAGAGACCGCTATGAGCCGCGACAGCCGTTACCTGGAAGCCGTCCTTCACCACGACATTCCCCTCACCCGGGAGATGGGTCTCAAGGTGCTCGACTGGCGACACGACCAACTGCAGCTGCACCTGCCCTTGCAAGCCAATATCAACCACAAAAGCACCATGTTCGGTGGCAGCCTCTACTGTGGCGCCGTACTGGCAGGCTGGGGTTGGCTGCACCTGAAGCTGCGCGAAGCGGGGATAGAAGACGGTCATATCGTGATTCAGGAAGGGCAGATCAGCTATCCGCTGCCGGTGACGCAGGATGCGACGGCCATTTGCGCGGCGCCGGAAGAAAAAGTGTGGAAGCGTTTCCTGGCGACGTACAAGCGTTATGGACGGGCGCGGTTGGCGCTGGAGACATGGATTGTGAATGAAGGCAGTGAGGAGCGTGCAGTGGCCTTTACCGGCCATTACGTCCTGCACCGCTAGCAGCCATTACATAAAATAAAAGTGGAAGCTGGCTTGCCTGCGATAGCGGTGGATCAGCCAATACCTGTATGACTGACACTCCGTCATCGCGGGCAAGCCCGCTCCCACATTTTGCTCTGCAGTGATCTTAAGATCTGGCCAGGGTCAACAGGCGCTCACGCCATGCGGCCTTGGCTGGCAGCGCCAGAAAGAACGGGTTCAATAGCGATTCCCGCGCCGGGTAGCTGAACGGCTGACCATTCAACTCCAACACTTCACCTCCCGCGCCTTCCAGTACGCCCTGTGCCGCAGCGGTATCCCACTGTGAGGTCGGTGCCAGGCGCGGATAGCAGTCAGCACTGCCTTCGGCCAGCAGGCAAAACTTCAACGAGCTGCCGATATTCGCCAGCTTCAGCGCGCCCAAACCTTCGCTCAAGCCATCCAGCAGGCGTTCCTGCTCAGGGCTGGTATGCCGACGACTGGCGACCACAGTAAAGGCTTCGCCCACGGCCGGGGTCTGGCGTACCTGGATCTGCTTGGGTGCGGCCTTCACATCTGAACGCCATGCCCCAAGGCCCGCGCCACCGAAGTAGCAACGGCCAGTGGTCGGCATCGACACTACGCCGAACACCACGCGGCCCTGTTCGATCAAGGCAATATTGACAGTGAATTCTTCGCTGCCGGAAATGAATTCCTTGGTGCCATCCAATGGGTCCACCAACCACCAGCGCTGCCACTGGGCACGCACGCTCAGATCGATATCGGCGTCTTCTTCGGAGAGTACCGGAATACTCGGATCAAGCGCGGTCAGGCCCGCGAGAATCAGATGGTGAGCGGCCAGATCGGCAGCCGTCACCGGCGAATCATCCGCTTTGGAGGTCACGGCTACATTGGCGCGCCAGTAGGGCAGGATAGCTTCGCCGGCCTGGCGGGCCAGCTCAATCACGGGGGCGATAAACGGGTGGCCTAAAAACAGTTCGCTCATGCGTTGAACGCTCCACGCTGGGTCAACAGATCGCGTACCAGGTACAGCGCGGCAAGCGCTCGGCCCTCGCTGAATTGCTCGTTTTGCGCAAGCGCAGAAAGCTCCCGCAGGTTGACCCTGTCCACGCGCATCGGCTCAGGCTCATCGCCCTCCAGGCGCTCTTCGTAAAGGTCGGTGGCCAGTACTACCTGAATTTTCTGGCTCATATAGCCCGGCGATAACGACAGCTCGGTGATGTGCTCCAACTGCCGTGCGCCATAGCCAGCTTCTTCCTTGAGCTCGCGGTCCGCCGCCGCCAGCACGTCCTCGCCGGGCTCGATCAAACCTTTGGGCAAGGACAATTCATATTCGTCAGTGCCACCGCAGTATTCTTCGACCAGCAATGCATGATCCTCGTCGATCATCGCCACAATCATCACCGCGCCGTAGCCCGCGCCGCGCCCCACCAGGCGCTCGTAGGTCCGTTCAACGCCATTGGAAAAGCGCAACTGCACTTCCTCCACGCGGAACAAACGGCTACTGGCGACTATTTCGCGGGCGAGGACGGTGGGTTTCTGGCGCATAAGCGGCTCCTTGGCGTGATCGGGTTACTATACCGTGGCTTTTCCGATTGTCTGTGTCGGATATCTTTACTTACATGAGAACGCACCATGCCCTCTTTGCCCTGGCACGCCATCGACACCGTCCTGCTGGACATGGACGGCACCCTGCTCGACCTGCATTACGACAACCATTTCTGGATGGAACACCTGCCCCACCGCTACGCCGAACTGCACGGCGTGAGCCGGGCCATGGCCGAAATGGAGTTGCAGCCGTTGTTTGAGCGTAACGCCGGACAGTTGCAATGGTATTGCCTGGATTTCTGGAGCACTGAACTGGCGATCCCGGTGCGCGAACTCAAGTTGGAAACCGCCCACCTGATCGCCCTGCGCCCGGATGCCGATACTTTTCTGAAGGCGATCAAACAGGCCGGCAAGCGCGTGATCATGATCACCAACGCTCATCGTGATTCGCTGTCATTGAAGTTGGAACGCATTGAACTGGCGCCGTATTTCGAGCGATTGATCAGCTCCCATGATTACGGTTTTCCCAAGGAAAACCCACAGTTCTGGGAAGCGTTGCAAGCCGATATCCACTTTGACCCGGCCCGTAGTCTGTTTATAGATGACACCTTGCCGATCCTGCGCAGTGCCCGGGATTTCGGCGTGGGGCATTTGCTGGCAGTCAAAGAGCCTGATAGCAAGAAAGGCCCGAAGGACACCGCAGAGTTTGCGGCAGTAGAGGATTACCGAGATCTCATTGTCGGGCTCTGAACCCATGTGGGAGGGGGCTTGCTCCCGATAGCGGTGTATCAGCCAAGTATCAGGTGACTGAACCACCGCCATCCGGAGCAAGCCCCCTCCCACATTTTGTCCTGCGTATTACTCAGGGATACGCAGTGTCTGGCCTGGATAGATTTTGTCCGGGTGCGACAGCAGCGGCTTGTTAGCCTCGAAAATCTTGTTGTACTGGTTTGCGTTACCGTACACCGCGAGAGAAATCGCGCTGAGTGTGTCGCCCTTTTTCACCACGACGAAGCGAGCCGCGGCAACTGCAGGGCCGGTGACAGTGATCTGGTCATCTACGCTTGCCACGCCGGCAATGTTGCCCAGTGCCAAAAGGATCTTTTCTTTCTCTTCCTGGCTCGCCACTTCACCAGTCACAGTGACCTTGTCGCCATCCACCGTGGTCTGCACGTTTGGATTACCCAGGCCCACCTTGCTCACATGTTCCTTCAGCTGCTCACTGGCGTTCGCATTACCCGGCGTCAACAGGTCGACAATCTTTTCGCCGGCTTCTTTGATAAAGCTAAAAATACTCATGGTGCGCTCTCCTTGGGATTTAATTTCCAGATGCCCAAGACTAGACCAGTCCAGCAGACTTGGGTTCCAAACCGGCTAAAGACTCAAAAGTATCCAGATCCGCCGTCCCTGGAATAAGCCCCCGGCGAAATGGGCGGGAACCTTGATCGACGCCATCTATCAATACATCAATACTGGCAATTAGACGCGACCCTTTGTCGCGCCTAGTCTGAACACTGATCAATCCGTCGGTGGTACTGCCCCATGAACGCCAAGCGCCCAACCTGCGCGGCGCCCGCCCTTGAAACGCCCGCGCCCGCCGCCAGCCAGAGCTACCAATACTGCAATCTTGAACACACTGAAGTCGGCAGCACTGCGTTGGCCGAAGAGGTGGCGTTGGCCATTGCCTATAACGATATCAGTCAGGCTGTCATGTTGGTCACACCGACTGATCTTGAGGATTTTATCGTCGGCTTCAGCCTCGGCAGCGGCATTATTGCCGACGTTAGCGATATTTATGATCTCAAAATCAGCGGCGCGGGCTCCGCTCAGTATGCTCAGGTACAGATTTCCAGCCGCGCCTTCTGGAACCTCAAGCAGCAGCGCCGCCAATTAGCGGGCACCAGCGGCTGCGGCCTGTGCGGTGTAGAAGCGGTTGAGCAGGCCCTGCCCGACCTTCAAGTGCTGCCCGGCGCGCCCTTGCCGCCAGCGCAATGGCTCGACGGCCTGCGCCAGCGCATCAGTGCGTTCCAACCGTTGGGCCAGTACAGCGGTGCAGTGCACGCGGCGGTGTTTATGAACGATCAAGGCGAATTGCTGTTGGGCCGTGAAGACATCGGCCGGCATAACGCCTTGGATAAATTGATCGGCGCGTTGATCCGCCAAAAGATTCCGACCGACGGCGGCCTGGCGATTGTTACCAGCCGCTGCAGCCTTGAATTGATCCAGAAAGTCTTGCGTGCAGGCATCCAGACCCTGGTCAGCCTGTCGTCGCCCACCGGCCTGGCCTTGCAATGGGCACGCCGGCACAACCTCAATCTCATCCACCTGCCGCAGAAAAGCGCGCCACGGGTCTACAGCCCAGCGATGGAGCACCAGCCATGAGCCTTCACCACCAAGCCGACCAAACCCCAACTCCGCGCTACAAGCCTTATAAAGGCCCGGCCGGCGGCTGGGGCGCCCTGATCAGCGTGGCACAAGCCTGGCTGACCAGCGATAACGCGCTTAAAAACCTGCGCATGATGCTCAAGACCAACCAGAACGGCGGCTTCGACTGCCCGGGCTGCGCCTGGGGCGACTCGCCGGAAAGCGGCATGGTCAAGTTCTGCGAAAACGGCGCCAAGGCGGTCAACTGGGAAGCCACCAAGCGCCGCGTCGATGCAGCCTTCTTCGCCAAGCACAGCGTCACGGCATTGCTGGAGCAAAGCGACTATTGGCTGGAATATCAGGGCCGCCTGACCGAGCCGATGCGCTATGACGCACAAACCGACCGCTACACCCCCATCAGCTGGGATGCGGCATTTGACTTGGTCGGCAAGCACCTCAACGCCTTGCCCAGCCCGAACATGGCCGAGTTCTACACCTCGGGTCGCGCCAGCAACGAAGCCGCCTACCTGTATCAGTTGTTTGTGCGCGCCTACGGCACCAACAATTTCCCGGACTGCTCGAACATGTGCCACGAAGCCAGCGGCGTAGCCCTGGCGCAGAGTGTGGGCGTGGGCAAAGGCACCGTGACCTTTGACGACTTCGAACATGCCGACGCTATTTTCGTCTGGGGCCAGAACCCCGGCACCAACCACCCGCGCATGCTTGAACCGTTGCGCGAAGCGGTGAAGCGCGGTGCCCAGGTGGTGTGCATCAACCCCCTGAAAGAGCGCGGCCTGGAGCGCTTCCAGCACCCGCAACATCCGCTCGAAATGCTCACTAACGGCGACAAGCCGACCAACACTGCCTACTTCCGCCCGGCCCTGGGCGGCGACATGGCGATTCTGCGCGGCATGGCCAAGTTCCTGCTGCTGTGGGAACGCCAAGCGCTGGCCGAAGGCAAGGAAGCGGTATTCGACCATGACTTTCTCAATGAGCACACCGCCAACGTTTTGGAGTATCTGGGCCAGATCGACGACACCTCATGGGAAGAAATCGTCGAGCAATCCGGCCTGACCCTGGTCGAGATCGAGCAAGCGGCGCGCATGTACGCCAAAGGCAAGAACGTGATCATGTGCTGGGCAATGGGGATTACCCAGCACCGTCACTCGGTGCCAACCATCCAGGAAATCGCCAACCTGATGCTACTGCGTGGCAATATCGGCCGCCCTGGTGCCGGCCTGTGCCCCGTGCGCGGTCACAGCAACGTGCAGGGCGATCGAACCATGGGCATCAACGAGCGCCCACCGGTGGCGTTCCTTGACGCGCTGGAGCGTCGTTTCCAGTTTCAGGTGCCGCGAGACAATGGTCACAACGTGGTGGAAGCGATTCACGCCATGCTCGAAGGCCGCTCCAAGGTGTTTATCGGCCTGGGCGGCAACTTCGCCCAAGCCACGCCAGACAGCCCGCGTACCTTCGAAGCCCTGCGCAATTGCGACCTCACCGTGCAAATCAGCACCAAGCTCAACCGCAGCCACCTGATGCACGGTAAAGACGCACTGATCCTGCCGTGCCTGGGCCGTACTGATATCGACATCCAGGCCGACGGCCCGCAAGCGGTGACGGTGGAAGATTCGTTCAGCATGGTCCATGGCTCCAATGGCCAACTGCAACCGCTGTCGGCGCTGATGAAATCCGAGCCCGCGATCCTGGCCGGAATTGCCGCCGCCACCCTGGGCAGCACACCGGTGGACTGGAACTGGCTGGTAGCCGACTACGGGCGCATCCGCGACCTGATCGCCGACACCATCCCGGGCTTCAAGGATTTCAACGAACGCATCAAGCACCCAGGTGGTTTTTACCTTGGCAACTCGGCCGGCGCACGTCGCTGGAACACGCCGTCGGGCCGCGCCAGTTTCCGCCCTAACATCCTGCCCAAAGACCTGATCCACGAACGCACCCACGCCACGGGCCGGGTACCAGACCTGATCATGCAGTCGATGCGCTCCCACGATCAGTACAACACCACTATTTACGGCCTGGACGACCGTTACCGTGGCGTCAAGGGCCAGCGTGACGTGCTGTTCGTCAACGAAGCCGACATCATCCGCCTGGGCTTCAAGCCAGGGCAGAAGGCCGACATTGTGTCGCTGTGGGAGGACGGCCGTGAGCGCCGGGTGAAGGGCTTTACCTTGCTGGCGTTTGATATTCCGGCCGGACAGGCGGCAGCGTACTACCCGGAAGTGAACCCACTGGTGCCGTTGGAAAGCACCGGCGACGGCAGCCATACGCCAACGTCGAAGTTCGTCGCAATTCGTCTGGAGGCGGCGAGTGATACTGGGTTGATCATGGCGCGCTCGGCCTGACCCGGGATCTTTGTTGTTTGAATGACCGCTTTCGAGGCCCGCACAATCTCTACATATTCTACGGGCACAAAAAAGGCCGCTTTTGCATAAAAGCGGCCGTTCCGAAGTAACTAAAGACCTGTAAAAACAACTTAAGTTCCCCATACAAAACAGCAACTTAGCAAATTGTATACAACCTCTGCCGCCGGTCGGATTTCGATTGTCAGCGGCTCGATACAACCTCAGGATCGCGCCGTCATCCCCTTGAGGTTTCCCTGAATGAAGTTCTCCTCGATTCTCTTGTTGTCCCTTGGCCTGGTCAGTGGCGCAGCCATGGCCGGTGGCACCACCGAAGCCGGTGTAGGCGGCGCATTGGGCGGGGTTCTAGGTTCTGTTGTCGGCCAGCAGCTGGGCGGCAATACCGGTTCGACCATCGGCGCGGCCCTGGGCGGCGCGGGTGGTAGTGCGGTCGGCGCCGACAAGCGCAGCCGTGGCGAAGCCGCCATTGGCGGCGCACTGGGCGCAGCTGGCGGCAACGTCGTGGGCCGCAGTGTCGGCGGCAGTACCGGCGCACTGATCGGCTCGGCGGCCGGCGGTGGCGCGGGCGGTGCACTGGGCAACTACATGGGTAACGAAAGTGACCGCGACGACCGCCGTTATCGCGACCGCGACCGTGACGACCGTCACTACTACCGCGATGGCCATCCAGGCCGTGGTCATGCCTATGGGCATCGCAAGAACAAGCACCACTACCGTCATCGGTAAGCTCTGAAGAGCACCTCAGTACTAATGTGGGAGGAGCAAGCCCCCTCCCACATGGGGTGCCGCAAGGTCAGACCACCAGTCGCTGCAACGCCTCGCGCAACATCCCCGGTATCGGCACAGGCTGGTTCGAGGCCCGATCCACAAACACATGCACAAAGCGCCCCGCCGCACAGGCTTCTTCTTCGCCTGCCTTGAACACCGCCAGCTCATACTGCACCGAACTGTTGCCCAACTTGCCCACTCGCAGGCCGATTTCAATGCGCTCGGGAAAGGCAATCGACGCAAAATAATCGCACGCCGAACTCACCACGAATCCCACCACCTCACCGTCGTGAATATCTAGCCCGCCCTGTTCAATCAGGTAGGTATTCACCGCCGTATCGAAAAAGCTGTAGTAGGTGACGTTGTTCACATGGCCGTAGGCATCGTTGTCGTGCCAACGCGTGGTGATCGGCTGGAAGTAGCGGTAATCGGCGCGCAGGGGCGTTGAGTCAGGCATCGGCAAGTCTCTTCAGAGTAGGTCTAATTGAGCGCGGGCCCATTCGCGCACTTCGGCGTAGGGGTAGTCCTCCAGCGCGGCGAAACCGGGAATGCCCCGCGCCTTCAACTTGGTAAACAACGGCACGCTGATACCGCCAAGAAACCGCGTCAGCCGCTCGGCACTGGGTAGCTCGCCAGTGTGCTCATGATGCCTGTGGATAAAATCGCCGCACAGCCCCATAAAGCTTTTATCCACAAGCGGCGGCAGGCTTGGCGGAGGCGGCAGATACGCGACATGGCCGTGGCACACCGAACAATGTCCACAACGCAGGGGAGCGTTTTCATCACCAAAGTACTGCGCCAGGCGCTGCCCCAGGCAGTGCTCGGTGGCGAACAGGTCGAGCATGGCGTGAATCCGCGCCACCTCCGTCACTTCATGCTGCTTGAAGCCTGTGTATAACTCGGCGCTCAACACCACTGTATCGAAATCGGTGTCGAGCAAACTGTAGACCTCGGTCATCTGTTTGCTTTCCAGCTCGATCAGGCCCTGCTCCTGGAAGTAATCCAGCGCCTTGACCACCCGGCTGCGCTCGGCATTGTGCTGTTGATACAGCGCGTCGAAATCCACCGTTGCCCAGGTTTTCGCACGCTTGCACACCTGGATGATCGCCGCGACGAACTGCTGCCGCTCGCCGGAAAAACGTGCGAGCAAAGCGTCGGGCTCGACCAGGTACTTGAAACGGTATTCGGCATAAAACGCGTAGCGCGGCGCGATCACACCCTTGAGTTCCAACTGCACCAGCAGCGTCTTGAGTGGCAGCTCGCGAATATTGCTGTGATCGGACAACGACCTGAGCAGGAACTCCCACTGCCCTTCACTGCGTGCGGCCTGCAACTCCTCGAGGACACGGCCAATGCCCTCTTGCTCCGGCGTGTCGCCGTAGACGAAATTTTCCAGCACATTGAGGCTGTCGCGATTGGCCAACACCAGGCAATCCGACGGCAGCCCGTCACGCCCTGCACGGCCGATTTCCTGGCTGTAGTTCTCGATGGACTTTGGCAGGTCGAAGTGCACCACATTGCGGATATCGCTTTTATCGATGCCCATGCCGAACGCGATCGTCGCGACAATGCAATTGGAGCGCCCACCCATGAACCGCTGCTGGATGCCCTCGCGTTTATCGTGGGGCAGCCCCGCGTGGTAAGCCTCGGCCTGAATGCCGTGGCGGTTCAGATGCTCGGCAATCTGCTCGGCGGTTTTTTGCAAAGTGACATAGACGATGCTCGGTTGGTTGGCCCGCTCCTGCATCCATTCAACCAACCTGCGGCGCTTGTGCTGACCGCTGACCGGTTCCACCAGCAGGTTGAGGTTGGGCCGATAGAAGCCGGTGGTCACCACATCCCCGGGGGCAATCGCGAACTTGGCCTGCATGTCGGCGATTACCTTGGGCGTCGCCGTGGCCGTCAGCAGCAACGCTTGTGGGATATTGAACTGGCGCTGGTAGTCCGGCAGCTTCAAGTAATCCGGGCGGAAGTTATGGCCCCATTCGGAGATACAGTGCGCTTCATCCACCACCAGCAGCGAAATCTGCACGCTGTGCAGGAAGTTACGAAAGCGCTCGTTCTTCAAACGCTCCACCGAAATCATAAGGATTTTCAACTCGCCCGAACGCGCACGGGCCATCACATCGTTGGCCTCATCACGGCTCTGGGCCGAATCGATACTGCCTGCCGAAATGCCATGGTGCTGCAGAAACCCCAATTGATCCTGCATCAACGCCAGTAAAGGCGACACCACCAGCGTCAGGTGCGGCAGCAACACCGCCGACAGCTGGTAGCACAAAGATTTACCCGACCCCGTAGGGAAAATTGCTGCTGCCGAACGCCCGGCCAGGACCGCGCTGACCGTCTCTTCCTGGCCCAGGCGAAACTGTGGATAACCAAAGACCTGCTGGAGGGTGTCGTGCATAAGGCTGTCACTCCATTGACCGCTGAACGTGGCTTAAAAACGTAGCCCAGTAAGTTCGGCGAATCGAGAAAGGTCGCAAGGAAATAAGAGACAGGATGATACACAGGCAGGGGATGGCCCAGGGCCCACGGGGAATATTGCGAAAACTCACATTGAATTAAGATCTTCGGCGGGATTTTGATACAGGTTACGACTTGGTTTTTATACTGCCTTCCCCCTGAAGCATTGCGCTACAATCACAGCCTTGCTACCCAGGAGTACGCTGCAATGAGCGAACTGACGTTTGAGCAAAAGCAGGATCACTATCACAAGATCCGCCGTTCCAATTACCTGGCCAGCCTGCGCCTGGAAGGGTTCGATACCCAACCGACCGATGTCGACAAGCCCCTGCCGACCCGCGAAGCCGTCCTGGCCAAATACCGCAACACCTCACGCTGATGCTCGACAAATACGGGGTGGGCCAGGACCCGTACTGCTACCCCGGTAGCAGCGTCCTGCGCAACCGCCTCGATTTGGTCGATGAACACCGCCTGCACGAGGCAGAGCGGGAGTTATCCGAGATTGCAGTAGGCAACCTTCCGCTGTTTCCGCCGCCCTACGACCTTGATCGTCTGCAACACATCCACCGCGTCCTGTTCGGTGACATCTACGATTGGGCCGGTGAACTGCGCAGCGTCAACATCCAGAAAGGTAAGACGCTGTTCTGCACCCCGGAGCGCATCCCGCCGGAAGCGGCGAAGATCAGTCGGCATATGCAGGAAGCCAATTGGTATACCGGCGCGTCCCAGGCCGATCTCGTTCACCACATCGCTGAAGCTTATGGCGATCTGAATGTCATCCATCCCTTCCGTGAAGGTAATGGACGGGCTCAGCGGATCCTCTTTGAACAGATCATCGTGAATGCGGGATTTTCGGTGAATTGGTGGCTGGTGAAACACGCGGCATGGATACCCGCGAATATTGATGCGGTGGCGTGTGACTATCGAGGACTGGAGGCGATTTTTGAGCGGTGTATCAGTAAGCCTCCCAGAGCCTGATCGAACCGCGAACGACTAAACCATATGTTTATTGCTCGAGAACAACCTCACTTCTAAGGTTCAGCTCGTCGCTGCCAAATCAGCGACCGGGTTTGGTCACCCGAAAAACAGCAGAGACAAACGTGCCAGCTCCTCTGGCGTATTTCTTTGAATCTGTATTGGAACACTGTGATGACATCCAATCCGCCGCCCACCAGCGTATCCGCGCCGCCAGCGATTTAGTGGAAACCTTCTCTTGCCTGACCTTCGAACACGCCGACCTCAAAGACATTTCTCACATCATCAATGCGCTGTACCTGCTCGTTCAGGACGGCTGTGATTTGCTCGAAGCTACTCAACACGTGCAAATGCGACCAGCGGCCGACCAACCAACACAAAGCGATCCGCTACACAGCTAAACGTGTGGGAGCTGGCTTGCCTGCGATGGCGGCGTATCGGGCTATATTTTTTAAACCTGACGCACCGCCATCGCGGGCAAGCCCGGCTCCCACTTTTTGCCAGTTCAGCCTGCCAAATCGGTATCAAGCCGTAAACCCAGGAAACCACTGTAAGAAACCACCAAATGGCGCGACGTCCGCTTCCCAAACTGCTTCAAACAATCGCTCGCCCTCTACGGAAATACCTTTCGCCTGAGCGAAACTAGCGCCCTCTCCAAGCTCTGTCGGCATAAATTTGTGAACATCGAAAGGACTCAATATGTCGGTCACTATGGCATCACTTTCACGGTGATTCGCCTTACGATTTTACCAACCCACCGACACGTGCTGGCAAAGCTGTGTTTATTAGAAGCTGGCTCCAGCGCAAACGAGGTGCGTCATCGACTAGTCGATCTCTACGAAAAAATGCTTGCCCGTGATTTGCCTTGCAAGATGACTGTTGCTATCTCCAAACCGCTGACCCGGCAACGAGCTGACTTGCTCAACGTTCGCGGGGAAATCGTTGCAGGACTCATCGGCGGCGCAGTATCAGCTCCAATGAGCCTGGTATCGCCTCCAATTGGGCTCGCTGCCGGAGCAGCTGTTAGCCTGACGATTAAAGGCATTATTCGCAGCTATCACGCCGGTGACGTTGTTATCGGCGTCGACGCACAGGTCAACGGCGGAATTGGTCCTCAGCGATCATTGTCGGCAATGGTTCGGCAGTTCCAAGGTGGCTAGTGCGGTGAATGAACACATGCAGTGGATCAATCTGCTTCTCTTCCTAGTACTGGCCGCCGTTATTGATAAGACAATAAAGTTGCCCGTACTCAGAAAATGGCTTGGGCTCTGTCTATTGATAACAGGCCCAACAGTTCTGTTGTATGCCACTTCTTGGACCATAGGGGCACAGCTTGAAAGCCTGCCGATAGTCGCCTTCGTGACAGGCATCGGGTTGCTGAGCACCCCGAATATCTATCGCAGAGTAAAAACCACTCACCCTTTGTTGATTGCCCCAATCTTGAACCTTGCGCCTGACTTCCCTGACGACCCGATCATGCTTCACCTTCTGCAAGTCCTGCACGAAGGTATCGGCCTGCCCAAGCACAAGGCGATCACCCTCGACACATCGGTCAATCATGATCTTGGCTGTAGCAGTACCGAAGCCAAGCAATTAATGAGGGTACTGAAGCAAGAATTTGGCCTGAGATCAGGCGACTACAAAAACAGCCGCTACTTCAAACACCGCAGCCTTGACGCACATTTGCGATATGTAGAAAGAGGCAGTGAGGAAAAGCTCCCACTTACCATCGACATGCTCTATCAGGCTGTCAAAGCCAAGCACTGGGATACCCAGACACTCGAAGCGAAGAGGTGCCATGAGCCATGAACCTCTACCTGCAATTAGTGTGCTTTATCGGGCTATACCTTTTGCTGCACTACCAAATAACCGACTGCTCATTAAGAAAGCGTTTCGCCGTTACCTTCATCATAACGGGACTGGTTCTATTGTTCTGGCTGCCCTACGTCGCCATCATTCTGAACATTCAACTCCTTCCCCTGGCACTGTTCTTGATAGGCTTGGCTCTCTTTATCACTCGAAACAAATACCGCCTGAAGCGTAACAGGCCCCCTCACCCACTCCTACGTGCCCCCACCATGAACCTGGCCCCCCACTTCCCCGAAGACCCCGTCATGCAGCAGCTCCTGCAATTGCTGCATGAAGAAATCGGTCTGCCGCAACACAAGACCATTCGCCTGCAAACCTCGCTCAACTTCGACCTTGCTTGCGATGGCGTTGAGGCCAAGCAATTCATGGAGGCACTGGAACAGGATTTTGGGGTCGACCTAAGCGACTACGACGCTTATCGTTACTTTCAGCCGCCGGTGTTCGACGTGTTCTTGAAGCGTCGCGCCAAGGGCCGCGGGGACAAAATACCGCTGACCATCGGTATGCTCTACCTGGCGATCAAGACCCACAGGTGGGACACGCAGACCTTGGAAAACCTGAGCTGATCCCAAGAGCACTGAGATCCAAATGTGGGAGGGGGCTTGCCCCCGATTGCGGTGGGTCAGCTATAGATAAGCTGACTGATTCACCGCCATCGGGAGCAAGCCCCCTCCCACATTGGTTCTGCGTTAATCTGGCGAGCGGTATGCATAACAAGGACCTTACATGGACGTACTAATGGGCCTGCTGGCCGCCCTGCTCTGGGGTGGCACGGACTTTCTCGTGGGCCTCAATGCCCGCGCCGTTGGCGTTAAACGCGCGGTGTATTTCGGCCAAGCCCTCGGCTTTCTGATCATGACTCTGCTGCTGGTCATTTTCCCGGCCTTCCTGTTCAAATCCCTTGATGCGCCGTTGAGCGTCTGGCTCCTGGGCATCGCAGCGGCCCTGCTGACCGTCTCTGGCGCCCTCGCACTGTCCAAGGCATTCGCCTTGGGCAAAGCCGCCATCGTCGCGCCATTGGTCACGTCCTATGGCGTGGTGACCACCCTGCTGTCCTGGGCCAGCGGTGAGCACATCAGCCTGATACAACTGGGCTGCATCGCCCTGTGCGTGATCGGCGTGATCCTGTCCAGCATCCACAAGGACAACGGCACGCCCCACAACAACCCGCGCCTGTCCATCGCCTACGCCATGCTCGCAGCAACGCTGTACGGCACCAGTTTCTGGCTGCAAGGTCGCTACACCCTGCCGGCACTGGGGCCGATCACCATGTTGTGGTTGGGGTACCTGGTGGGCCTGTGCGTGCTGGTGGTGATGGTGCTGAAGATCAAGGACGGCCTGAAGATCCCACCGCTGAAAAATTGCGCGACGTTGACCGGTGCGAGCCTGATGAACCTCGGCGGGTTCTCGGCGTTTTCGTGGGGTGCGATGGCAGGGTCGGTATCGGTGGTGACGGTGATCAGTACGCTATCGGGCGGTATTGCGGCGATCCTGGGGTTTGTGTTTTTCAAGGAGCGCTTGTCGGCGGTACAGGTGCTCGGGGTTGTGCTGGTGCTGGTCGGCGCGGTGCTGCTGCACATCGCCCACTAACCCTGCGCGCACAAAAAAGCCGCCTGCAAAAGGCGGCTTTTTCACAACAGCTGAGTCTTACAACTTAGGACCCGCAGCCTTGATCGCATCGCTCACTTCAAACTTCTTGAAGTTCTCGATAAACAGACCAGCCAGCGCCTTCGCGGCTTCGTCGTAGGCAGCTTTGTCAGCCCAGGTGTTACGTGGGTTCAACAGGCCGGTTTCAACGCCCGGTACGGCCAATGGCACGTCGAGGTTGATGGTGTCCAGGTGTTCAGTTTGCGCACCGATCAACGCGCCGCTCTGGATCGCTGCAATCACGCCGCGAGTAGTCGGGATGTTGAAGCGCTTGCCAACGCCGTAGCCGCCACCGGTCCAGCCGGTGTTGACCAGGTAGACCTTGGAGCCGAAACCACGGATGCGCTTGATCAGAAGCTCTGCGTATTCGCCAGCCGGGCGTGGGAAGAACGGCGCGCCGAAGCAGGTGGAGAAAGTCGACTTGATGCCGCTGCCCGAACCCATTTCAGTCGAACCCACCAACGCGGTGTAGCCGGACAGGAAGTGGTAGGCCGCTTGTTCTTCGCTGAGGATCGACACTGGCGGCAGTACGCCGGTCAGGTCGCAGGTCAGGAAGATCACTGCGTTTGGCTCGCCGCCCAGGTTCTTCTCGGAACGCTTGGCAACGTGCTCCAGCGGGTAGGCGGCACGGCTGTTCTGGGTCAGGCTGACATCAGCGTAGTCGGCGTGCTTGGCCTCGTCGATCACGACGTTTTCCAGCACGGCGCCGTGCTTGATGGCTTTCCAGATAACCGGCTCGTTCTTCTCCGACAGGTCGATGCACTTGGCATAGCAACCGCCTTCGATGTTGAACACTACGCCTTCGCCCCAGCCGTGTTCGTCGTCACCGATCAGGTAACGGCTTTCGTCGGCCGACAGGGTGGTCTTGCCGGTGCCGGACAGGCCGAAGAACAGGGTCACGTCGCCTGCTTCGCCAATGTTGGCGGCGCAGTGCATCGGCAGTACGTCGGCGGCCGGCAGCAGGAAGTTCTGCACCGAGAACATGGCTTTTTTCATTTCACCGGCGTAACGCATACCGGCGATCAGCACTTTTTTCTGCGCGAAGTTGAGGATCACGCAACCGTCGGAGTTGGTGCCGTCACGCTCTGGCACGCACTCGAAGTTAGCCACGTTGAGCACTTGCCACTCTTCACGACCGGCCGGGTTGTACTGGGCCGGGTTGATGAACAGGCAACGACCGAACAGGTTCTGCCAGGCAGTCTGGGTGGTCATTTTCACGGCCAGGTAGTGGTCTTCTGCGGCCCCTACGTGAACATGGGAAACGAAATGCTCTTGCGCGTTGTTGAACGCCTCGACGCGAGCCCACAGGGCATCGAACTTGTCGGCCGGGAACTTGCGGTTGATCGGGCCCCAGGCAATGGCGTCCTGGGTGGAAGGCTCTTCAACGATAAAACGGTCGACCGGCGAACGACCGGTGCGGTGACCGGTTTCGACAACCAGCGCACCAGTATCGGCAAGCACGCCTTCACCGCGCTGCAGGGCTTCTTTGACCAGATCGTCAACACTCAGATCGGTGTATACGGCGTTATTGGCTTGCGTCATGAGGTTCCCCGTCGGCCTATGGCCGAGTGCTCCAAACGTTTTGTAGTAGAAAGTTGCGCACTACTACCGCGAAAAAAGTGGGCCGGATTATGCCAGAAAAGCCCAAAAAGAGTAGGGCCCTCCCGTCAGAACACCTCTAATCCGGCGTTTGTCAGGTGATTTACCTGTGCTTAAACGTTTTAGTGGCGGGTGTCGGAAGGGGTGTCGATGCCCGCTCCGGCGAACAATTGGGCTACATCAGCGGCATCGAACAGGTAGCGCTGGTTGCAGAACTGGCAATCAATCTCGATATGGCCGCCGTGTTCCACCACCAGATTTTGCGCATCTTCCAGGCCCAGGCTGACCAAGGCGTTGCCTGAACGCTCGCGCGAACAGCTGCAATGAAAGTGCAAGGCTTGCGAGTCAAACAACCGCACAGCCTCTTCATGGTAAAGGCGGTGCAGGATGGTTTCGTTGTCCAGGCCCAGCAGTTCTTCGGCCTTCAACGTATCAGCCAAGGCGATGATATGCCGCCAGCTTTCGGCACGATCATCCTCATCCTTGATGCGGTCGGCCGGCAATTGTTGCACCAGCAAACCACGGGCACGTTTGCCGTCGGCGTTAAGCCAGAACTTGGTGCCCACCTGCTGGGACATTACGAAGTAGTTGGTGAAGCACTCCGACAGGGTTTGGCCATCGAGGTCGACAATGCCCTGGTAGCGTTGGCCTTCGGTCGGGTCGACGGTGAGTGCCAGGACGCCATTGGGCATCAGGTCGGCCAGGGTGGCGTCCGCGGCGATCTGGTCGGCTTCATAACGGGCCAGGCCACGGATTTCGCGCTCGCTGGAGCACTCGATCATCAACATGGGCACCGGCCCTTCGGAACGGGCCTGCAAGATCAGCAACCCGTCGAACTTCATGGTGCCAACCAGCAGCGCCGCGGCGGCCATCAGCTCGCCGAGCAATTGCGCGACCGGCTCCGGATAGGCGTGCTTGGCAAGGACTTCGGCATAGCTGAGCTCCAACGACACCATCTCGCCGCGGGCATCGCTCTCATCGAAGATGAAGCGTTGGGTGAAGTCGGTATCCGGTAGATCAGTCATAGGTCTGGGTATCTGAAGTGATGACAAAATGATTACAAGGTTTATAAAATTAAACGCTTTAGCACCATCTTGGTGCGACTTCTCCTGAATTCAAGGAGCTGAATAGAGCGATGAGGGACAGTTTATGAACAATCCGGGTTTGTTCCAAGCCAACTGGAACCTCCGGCGATGGGCTCTTTGCAATCTACTCGCTATCGGACTGCTGTGTTTTTGGCTGTGGCCCACGGGCCAGATGCTGTGTGTGATTTTCGACGAGTGGCTGTTTCATCTGCTCAATGGCCCGCTAGCCACCAATTCGACCTGGCTGCATGTGTGGGCCGTGGCCAGCCTGCGGCCGTTTGATGCAGTGGTCGGCGTTATTTTGCTGACGCTGCTGATCCGCGGCGACTGGGTGTTCAAGGCCGTGCAGGTGCGCCAGGCGTTTTTTGGTTTTCTCGGCATTCTGCTGCTGTTGCTGTTTATTCGCATGTTGTTCTCCAAACTCGCGGCGCATATGGGCTGGCAGCACAGCAGCCCATCCATGGTGATCAGCGGCGCGATTCAGATGAGTGATTTTTTCCCGGGACTGGAGAAAACCTGGGAGTTGAAGGACCGTTCCAGCCAGAGCTTCCCGGGCGACCATGCCTCGGTGCTGTTGATCTGGGGGATGTTCATGACCGTATTTGCCAAGCGCATCGGCCAGGTGCTGGTGATCTGGGGCCTGGCGCTGCTGTTCATGATGCCGCGCCTGGTTGCGGGCGCGCACTGGGGTCAGGACGATTACATAGGTGGCGTATTGCTGGCGCTGTTGGCGCTGGGGTGGGGGTATTACACGCCGTTTGGGGCGAAGGTGTCGGGGTTCCTGTTGCGGGTAACCGCGCCGGTGTTCGGGTTGCTTGGAAAACTGCCGGTGATCGGGCGATTGAGCGTCATACGCACCGCTCCTTAAATGCGCGGGTTAAATGTGGGAGGGGGCTTGCTCCCGATTTGCAGTGGCTCAGTCACAAGTGTAATGGCTGACACTCTGCTATCGGCAGCAAGCCACCTCCCACATTTTGATCTGCTGCCGGCAGGAGATTCGTAATCAATCGTCGTTGCCGCTGCCGCGGAACTTGAATAGATCGCGGCGCTGCTTCTTGCTTGGCTTGCCATCGGTGGTCATTCCAGTCGCTCCAGCCTTGCGCATGGCCGCTGCATTTTCGCGCTTGGCGATACTCGCTTCGGTCTCGGTGTACAGCGCCTGCGCTTCGGGTGCCCCACGGCGCACGACAGACAGCGCCTGCACCACGACGGTCTTTTCATCAAACCCTGTACGAATCTGAAACTCATCGCCGATACGTGGCTCCTTGCCCGGCTTGCAGCGCTCGCCGCGATGATGAACCTTCCCGCTTTCGATTGCGGCCTTGGCCAGGGCACGGGTTTTGTAGAACCGCGCGGCCCACAACCACTTGTCCAGTCGGACCTTTTCTTCCTCTTCCTGTTTTTGACCCACTTGAATTCCTCACTCTGAAAAATGTCGCAACCTTACCGTTGAAACCCTTCGACGCATAAACCCCAAGGCTCACCTAAGATACGCCAGGTAGCACCCTGTTTTCGCGAGGATACGCTGTGACCGACTTCCCCCTTTCACTCACCTCGCCCAACCAGCGGTGCGTGGGTTGCCAGCAAAGCGAGCCTCTGGGGTTCGACTTTGCGTTCGCCTACCAGCCTATCGTAGACCTGCGTGACCACTCGATATTCGCCAACGAAGCCTTGGTGCGCGGTACCCAGGGAGAAGGCGCGCTCTCGGTGCTGGCCCAGGTCAACGAAACCAATCGCTACCGCTTCGATCAGCGCTGCCGAACCAAGGCCATTGCCGGTGCCGCAGCGCTGGGCATGCAGACTCACCTTTCCATCAATTTCATGCCCAATGCCGTATACCGTCCGGAACTGTGTATTCGCAGTACCCTGGAGGCCGCCCGGGCGCACAATTTCCCGCTGGACCGGCTGATTTTCGAGACACTGGAAAGCGAGCATGTAGATAACTATCGCCATTTGACGAATATTCTGCGTGAATATCGCGAATTCGGCTTCAAGACCGCCATCGACGACTTCGGTGCGGGCTATTCGGGGCTGAACCTGCTGGCCGATTTCCAACCCGACCTGATCAAACTCGACATGGCGTTGATTCGCGATGTCGATCAAGACCGTGTCCGTCAGGTGATCGTCCGGGGGATTGTCACAATCTGTGAGCAGTTGGGAGTTACTGTCATCGCCGAAGGCATCGAAAGTGCTGGCGAGCGGGATTTCCTCTCCGACTGTGGAATATTTCTGATGCAGGGTTTTTGGTTCGCCAAACCTGCATTCAATGCCCTGGCCAAGGTTTCTCCTCAAGCCTGGGCAAATTGACCGGTACCCATATTGAAGACATTTGACCATTTGACCGTTGTGGGTCTGCGTGAATGGGTGGCACTTCCCGACCTGGGAGTGGCGGGCCTGCGCGCGAAGATCGACACCGGTGCCAGCACCTCAAGCCTGCATGCCACCGATATCGAGCCGTTTGAGCGCGACGGTGAAAAGTGGGTGCGCTTTACCGCGCACCTGGGCAGCGTGGTGCAACTGCGTCACCGTCGCTGCGAAGCGCCCCTGGTGACGATGAAAACCATCAAGAGCTCCAACGGCCATGCGCAGGTGCGCTACGTGATCAGCACCACCCTGGCGCTGGGTGACCGGGTATGGCGGGTGGAATTCACCCTCGCCTGTCGCAAAGCCATGCGTTATCGCCTGTTACTGGGCTCCAAGGCGTTGATTGACGGCCAGTTGGTCGTCAATCCAGGCGTCAAGTACGTTCAAGACAAGCCGGTGTTCCCGGTCTCCACTATTTCTGCCCCAGGTGCTGCATGAAGATTGCTGTGCTGTCGCGAAACCCGCGTCTGTATTCCACCCGCCGCCTGGTCGAGGCCGGCACTGAACGTGGCCATGAAATGGTGGTGATCGACACGTTGCGTGCCTACATGAACATTGCCAGCCACAAGCCGCAGATCCACTACCGGGGCAAACCCCTGGAAGGCTTTGATGCGGTGATCCCGCGTATCGGCGCTTCGGTGACGTTTTATGGCTGCGCGGTGTTGCGTCAGTTTGAAATGATGGGGGTGTTTCCTCTCAACGAGTCCGTGGCCATTGCCCGCTCGCGGGACAAACTGCGTTCGCTGCAGTTGCTGTCACGCCGGGGTATCGGCTTGCCGGTCACCGGCTTTGCCCACTCCCCGGATGACATCCCTGACCTGATCGAGATGGTCAATGGTGCACCGCTGGTGATCAAGGTACTGGAAGGCACCCAAGGCATCGGTGTGGTGCTGTGTGAAACGGCGACGGCAGCTGAATCGGTGATCGAGGCGTTCATGGGCCTCAAGCAGAACATCATGGTGCAGGAGTACATCAAGGAAGCCGGCGGCGCGGATATTCGCTGCTTCGTGGTGGGCGACAAAGTGATCGCGGCGATGAAGCGCCAGGCCAAGCCCGGTGAGTTCCGCTCAAATCTGCACCGTGGCGGCAGCGCCAGCCTGATCAAGATCACACCGGAAGAACGCATGACCGCACTGCGGGCAGCCAAGGTGATGGGCTTGAGCGTGGCAGGCGTGGATATCCTGCGCTCCAATCATGGGCCGCTGGTGATGGAAGTGAACTCATCGCCGGGCCTGGAAGGGATCGAGACCACCACCGGCAAGGACGTGGCGGGGATCATCATTCAGCACTTGGAGAAGAATGGTGGGCCGAATATGACTCGGACCAAGGGCAAAGGCTAAAAGCCTATTTTAATCCCGACATGAAACCAATGTGGGAGGGGGCTTGCTCCCGATAGCGGTGTCACAGTCACTGAACTTCTTGACTGAAAGACCGCCATCGGGAGCAAGCCCCCTCCCACATTTTTGATATTTGTTGTTTGTCAGACCGCATCTCTAGGCAGCATCAGCCCAAGCGGCAAGCGCACCCGCGCCTCCAACCCGCCTTCTTCCCGGTTACGCAACTCGACATTGCCGCCATGCATCGAGGCGATTCGTCGCACGATCGCCAACCCCAACCCGGTGCCCTTGCCACCTCGGGCTCGGTCGCCACGGGTGAACGGGTTGAAGATACCCTCAAGCTCGGCAGGGTCGATCCCCGTGCCACGGTCCATCACGCTCAGCACCACGTAAGGCGCGGCACTGTCACCGGAGACATACGCCGCCACCTCCACATCGGAACCGGCATGATGCAAGGCGTTGCCGATCAGGTTGTTCAGCAGGCGCTTCATCGAGACCCGGCGCAATGCAAACGGCTGGATCGGCTCCAGGCGCATGCGCACCTGCTCACCGTTCTGGTTATAGGGCGCAACCACCTCACGCACGAGGTCCGTGAGGTCCACCTCCTCAACCACTTCATCACGCCCGTCGCGGATGAAGGCCAGGAACTGGTCCAGGATAGCGTCCATGTCCTCGATATCGCGCACCATGTCATCGGTGAGGTCGGTATGGTCCCCCATCAGCTCCAGGGACAGGCGTAATCGCGTCAACGGTGTGCGCAAGTCATGGGACACGCCTGCCAGCATCAGCTCGCGCTCGCGCCCGGCCTGCTCGACGTCTTCCGCCATCTGGTTGAACGCGCCGTACACCTCGGTCATCTCACTGGGCGTGTCGCTGACCGGCAGGCGCACACTGCGCCCCTGGCCCAATTGGCGAGCGGCAAATACCAGGCGCTTGAGTGGTTGGTTGAGCTGACGGACGAAGATCCACGCGGAGGCCGTTGAAAGCAAGCCGATGGCCAGGAACCAGCCCAGCACGTTCCAGATTTTCTGCCCGCGCAGCGGGTGCGGATAAAGCGGCACCTTGATCCAGGCATCGCCCAGGCTAGGTGCCCGCACCCATAACGCCGGTGAAACATGCATGCGCAGCCTCACCTCGGTGTCGGCGCCCAGTTCGGCCTGCATCTGGCGCTGATAGATCTCGCTGTAAGGCCAATGCTGCTCGCCTTCAGGCACGCCGGCCCCATCAACCCGAGTCAAGGTCGACGCCTTGGCCACCTTTTCTCGGTTCTCAGGGTCTACGGCCCAATAGCCCCGCAACGTCAGGGCCACACCGTGGCTGTACTGCCGATCCACCAGCACGTCTTCGTTCATCAACAGATAAACCAGCGTGAGCGCCTTGGAAAACAGAACGACAATAAGCACCAGCCAAAGGGTGCGAGAGAAGAAACTTTGTGGGAACCACAGCGGGGTTTTCATAGATGAAAGCTGCACACCTTGCAGGAACGAGCGGTGCTCGCAGAATTGCAGACGCCGGGCATCCCGTCGACTCTTATGGAGTCAAACGCCGGATACCCGCCCCTGCAAATCATCGGTCACTTGGTTGCGGTGCCATCCGGCACAAACACATAACCCACGCCCCACACCGTCTGGATATACCGCGGCTTGGAGGGGTCCGGCTCAATCATCCGGCGCAGTCGGGAAATCTGCACGTCGATGGAGCGCTCCAGGGCGTCCCATTCACGGCCACGGGCCAGGTTCATCAGCTTGTCACGGGTCAGCGGCTGACGGGCGTTCATCACCAGAGCCTTGAGCACCGCAAATTCGCCGGTGGTAAGCATGTGCACTTCTTCGCCACGCTTGAGCTCACGGGTGGCCAACGACAGTTCGTAGTCGCCAAAGGTGACGCTTTCGTCTTCGCTGCCCGGTGCGCCCGGCACGGCCGGTGCCTGGCGACGCAATACGGCCTTGACCCGCGCCATCAGCTCATCAGGGTTGAACGGCTTGGCCAGGTAGTCATCAGCGCCCAGTTCAAGGCCCTTGATGCGGCTCAACTCATCGCCCTTGGCGGTGAGCATGATGATTGGAATCTGGTTGTTGGCACCACGCAGGCGCTTGCAGGCGGTAAGGCCGTCTTCGCCGGGCAGCATCAGATCGAGCACGACCAGGTTGAACACTTCACGCCCCAACAGGCGGTCCATTTGCTCGGTGTTCGGCACCGCGCGGGCACGGTAGCCCTTGGAGTTGAAAAAACGCTCCAGCAGGCTGCTCAGCCCCGGATCGTCATCAACGATGAGAATTTTTTCGCCTTCAGCAGTTTGTGCGGTGCTGCTCATTGGATGCTCCTCTTATCTCGGCGCGCATTATGGCGTAGCTGCCGTTATACGCACCGTGTGCATTGTTAGCAGATTTTTCATCTACTGCCAGCGAACCCACGCCCTACAACCTCCGGCGCAGTACCCCCCAATAGCAGAACGCTGGTTATAATGCGGCGCCTCCGTGCAGGGCAACGTCAGATCGTTACCGTTTGCTGCCGGGCTTTTTTTACCCGCTTGTCGTGAATTTTTCGATTTCGAGGGTCAATAGGCAGCCTCTTGACCCAGGCAGCGGCGCCAGTCGGGCCGCTCAACCAGCCTCGCCGGGCCTTGTTCTTACGGGCCGGCGCGCTGATTTTAAGAATTTCAGGTGGTTTTATGGACAGCATCAACAGCCGCATCGCCGAGGAACTCGGTGTACGCCCACAACAGGTCGAAGCGGCCGTCGCTCTACTGGATGAAGGCTCCACGGTGCCTTTCATCGCCCGTTACCGAAAAGAAGTGACCGGCAGCCTCGACGACACTCAACTGCGTCACCTGGAAGAGCGCCTGCGCTACCTGCGAGAACTCGACGAACGGCGTATCAGCATCCTCGCCAGCATTGAGGAACAGGGCAAGTTGACCCCTCAACTGGAGCGCGACATCAAACTCGCGGACACCAAGACCCGCCTCGAAGACCTTTACCTGCCATACAAACAGAAACGTCGTACAAAGGGCCAGATCGCTCTGGAAGCCGGCCTGGGCGATTTGGCCGATGGCCTGTTCAACGACCCATCGTTGACGCCGGAAACCGAAGCCGCTCGCTTCATCGACGCGGAAAAAGGCGTCGCCGACGTCAAGGCTGCCCTCGAAGGCGCCAAGTACATCCTGATGGAGCGCTTCGCCGAAAACGCCAGCCTCCTGGAAAAACTGCGTACCTACTTGAAGCAGGAAGCCATCCTCAGCGCCCGCGTCATCGCCGGCAAAGAGGAGGAAGGCGCCAAATTCCGCGACTACTTCGAACACGACGAGCCGCTCAAAAGCATGCCGTCCCACCGCGCCCTGGCGATTTTCCGCGGCCGCAACGAAGGCATTCTCAGCTCCGCGCTGAAAGTCGGTGACGAACTGCCAGGCACCATGCACCCGTGCGAAGGCATGATCGGTCAACAATTCGGCATCCAGAACCAGAATCGCCCTGCGGATAAGTGGCTCGGTGAAGTCGTGCGCTGGACCTGGAAGGTCAAGCTCTACACCCACCTGGAAACCGACCTGCTGGGCGAGTTGCGCGACGGCGCCGAAACCGAGGCGATCAACGTGTTCGCCCACAACCTGCACGACCTGCTGCTGGCCGCACCGGCCGGCCCGCGTGCCACCCTGGGCCTCGACCCGGGCCTGCGCACCGGTTGCAAGGTCGCTGTGGTCGATGCCACCGGCAAGCTGCTGGACCACGCCACCGTGTACCCGCACGTTCCGCACAACAAGTGGGACCAGACCCTGGCGATCCTTGCCGCCCTGTGCGCCAAGCACGCGGTAGACCTGATCGCCATCGGCAACGGCACTGCCAGCCGCGAAACCGATAAGCTGGCCGCCGAGCTGATCAAAAAATACCCGGCCATGAAGATGACCAAGGTCATGGTCTCCGAGGCGGGTGCTTCGGTGTACTCGGCTTCGGAGCTGGCGTCCAAGGAGTTCCCGGACCTCGACGTGTCGATCCGTGGCGCCGTCTCCATCGCCCGTCGCCTGCAAGACCCGCTGGCCGAGTTGGTGAAGATCGACCCCAAATCCATCGGCGTCGGCCAGTACCAGCACGACGTGTCGCAGCTTAAACTGGCACGCGGCCTGGATGCGGTGGTGGAAGACTGCGTAAACGCCGTGGGCGTAGACGTGAACACCGCTTCAGTAGCGCTGCTGGCGCGAATCTCGGGCCTCAACGCGACCCTGGCGCAGAACATCGTCAGCCATCGCGACGAAAATGGTGCGTTCAAAACCCGTGCTGCGCTGAAAAAAGTCGCACGCCTGGGTGAAAAAACCTTTGAACAAGCGGCCGGCTTCCTACGCGTGATGAATGGCGATAACCCGCTCGACGCCTCGGCGGTTCACCCGGAAGCCTACCCGCTGGTGCAACGCATTGCCGCCGAGACCGACCGTGATATCCGCTCGCTGATCGGCGACGCCGCCTTCCTCAAGCGTCTGGATCCAAAGAAGTACACCGACGAAACCTTCGGTGTGCCGACCATCACCGACATCCTGCAAGAACTGGAAAAACCTGGCCGCGACCCACGTCCCGAGTTCAAGACCGCCGAGTTCCAGGACGGCGTCGAAGACCTCAAGGACCTGCAACCGGGCATGATCCTCGAAGGCGTGGTGACCAACGTGACCAACTTTGGCGCCTTCGTGGATATTGGCGTGCATCAGGACGGTTTGGTGCATATCTCCGCGCTTTCGGAGAAGTTCATCAAGGACCCGCGTGAAGCGGTCAAAGCCGGTGACGTGGTCAAGGTCAAGGTCATGGAAGTCGATATCCCGCGCAAACGCGTGGGCCTGTCGATGCGCATGAGCGATACCCCGGGCGAGAAGATCGACGGTGCTCGTGGCGCTCGCCCAGGTTCGGCACCGCGCCAGTCGCAGAACAACGCGCCGCGCAAGGACGCTACGACTGCCGCGCCGAGCAACAACGCCATGGCATCGCTGTTCGCCAATGCCAAACAGTTGAAGAAGCGTTGATGGAAATCCCGGCGGGTTTGACCCAGAGCGCGTTCAGCGAGCTGATCGGCTGCCGCCTGCAACGCCTGGATGAAGGCGTTGCCGAGGTGGCCCTGACCCTGGAGCCGCACCTGCGCAACCGTGCAGGCAAGCTCCATGGCGGGGCGATTTTCAGCCTGGTGGACATCACGATGGGCCTGGCCTGTTCCAGCGCCCATGGTTTCGACCAGCAGAGCGCCACCATCGAATGCAAGATCAATTATATTCGCGCCGTCGAAGACGGTGACGTGCTGTGCACCAGCCGGGTAATTCACGCCGGCCGGCGCACGTTGGTGGTCGAAGCCGACGTGTACCAGGGCGAAAGACTTGTCGCAAAAGCGCAGGGCACGTTCGCTGTCCTATAGCTCCCTACCCTCGATTTGAGTTAATTTCGGCGCTGCGATAACAGCGTCGGAATTTTCTCGCTGCGCTGTAGCCCAATTCATGGAGTGAAGTCGGCATTTTCAGAGCGGGTCAAATCGACTCAGAACCAGGCGATCACGCCAGTTTCCACTTCACCCTTGTAGACCGTCCTGCCCACCCCCATATTGGGGCGACTGACGCGTGAAGGAATCCAACTTGAGCGAACTTCTCAACCGCCGCCTGGCCCTGCTCGGCAAGCGCGAACACCTCTCCCTGCTAGAGCAGTGCTTGCACGGCATCGAGCGCGAATGCCTGCGCGTCACCAGCGAGGGTCGCCTGGCGCAAACGCCGCACCCTGAAGCCCTGGGCGCTGCGTTGACCAACGAACAGATCACCACTGACTATTCGGAATCGCTGCTGGAGTTCATCACCCCAGCCCTGCCCAACCCGGCCGAGACCCTGGGCAGCCTGGACAAGATCCATCGCTTTGCCTACTCCAAGCTGGGCAGCGAATACCTGTGGAGCCCCTCGATGCCGTGCCCGTTACCGGCCGAGGAAGATATTCCGATCGCCTACTACGGCACCTCCAATATCGGCCAGCTCAAGTACGTGTACCGCAAGGGCCTGGCCCTGCGCTACGGCAAGACCATGCAGTGCATTGCCGGCATCCATTACAACTTCTCGCTGCCGGAAGAGCTGTGGCCGTTGCTCAAGGAAGCCGAAGGCTTTGTCGGTACGGACCGTGACTATCAGTCCACGGCCTATATCGCGCTGATCCGTAATTTCCGTCGCTACAGCTGGCTGTTGATGTACCTCTTTGGTGCCTCGCCAGCCCTGGACGCCGGTTTCCTGCGCGGCCGCTCGCACCAGCTTGAAGTCCTGGATGCCGACACCCTGTACCTGCCCTACGCCACGAGCCTGCGCATGAGCGACCTGGGTTACCAGAGCAACGCCCAGGCTGGCCTGACGCCTTGCTACAACGACCTGGCCAGCTACACCGACAGCCTGCGCGAAGCAGTGGCAACGCCCTACGCGCCGTATGTTGAAGTCGGCACACACAAGGATGGTGAGTGGGTGCAGCTCAACACCAACATCCTGCAGATCGAAAACGAGTACTACTCCAATATCCGCCCCAAGCGTGTGACCTACACCGGCGAGCGGCCGATCCAGGCGCTGATGGCCCGCGGTATCCAGTACATCGAAGTACGCTGCCTGGATATCAACCCGTTCCTGCCGATGGGGATCGACTTGCCGGAGTCGCGATTCCTCGACGCATTCCTGCTGTATTGCGCGCTGAACGACAGCCCGCTGTTCGCCAACAACGAGTGCGGCAACGCCACCTCCAACTTCCTCAGCGTGGTCAAGGAAGGTCGGCGTCCGGGCCTGCAATTGCAACGTGACGGCCAGCCGGTGGACATGAAGGAATGGGCTGCGCAGTTGCTGGAGAAGATTGCACCGTTGGCCGCCTTGCTCGACGAGAGCCAGGGCATGACCGAACACAGTGAAGCGCTGGATGCCCAACTGGCCAAGGTCAAGGACCCGTCCCTGACGCCGTCGGCCCAGGTGTTGGCGGCCATGGCTGAACGCAAGGAAAGCTTTGCGCAGTTCTCTCTGCATCAAAGCGAAGTACATGCCGAATACTTCCGCAAGGAGCCTTTGGCGCCTGAGGAACAAGCGCACTTTGAAGAATTGGCCCGTGCGTCGCTGGCGCAACAGGCGGAGCTTGAGCAGAACGAGGTGGGCGATTTCGATGTGTTTGTCGGATCGTACCAGGCAAGCATCCTGGCCATCAGCAACTAGCTGGAGCTGTACTCAGTTCAAATGTGGGAGAGGGCTTGCTCCCTCCCACATTTGGTCATCACCGGTACAAACATTTGCTTCAACCTTTCTACTCATAAGCTAATTCGAAAAGGTTATTTATTTTCGAGTTCTTAGATCATTTAGTCTCCTCACACGCCGACTCTCGGCCGCCTGATTGAGGAGCTTCCCCTTGAAACTGCTGACCCCTCTGCGCTTGCTGGCCGCGTTGTCCCTGGCCGGTGCCAGTCTGTTTGCCCAGGCGGCGGACGTGACTATCGCTTACCAGACCACCGTCGACCCGGCCAAAGTCGCCCAGGCTGACGGGGCCTATGAAAAAGCTACCAACGCCAAAATCGACTGGCGCAAATTCGACAATGGCGCCGACATCATCGCCGCCATTGCCTCCGGCGACGTGCAGATCGGCTACCTCGGTTCCAGCCCGCTGACCGCCGCGGTAACCCGCAAAGTCCCAGTAGAAACCTTCCTCGTCGCCACCCAGATCGGCGGGGCCGAAGCCCTGGTGGCGCGCAACGGATCGGGGATCAACAGCCCGCAGGACCTGATCGGCAAAAAGATCGCCGTGCCCTTCGTCTCCACTGGCCACTACAGCCTGCTTGCCGCGCTGAAACACTGGAACATCGACCCGGCCAAAGTCACCATTCTCAACCTGGCGCCTCCGGCCATCATCGCCGCGTGGAAGCGCGGTGATATCGATGCCACCTACGTGTGGGACCCGGCTCTGGGCGTAGCCAAGGAAAACGGCAAGGTGTTGATCACCTCCGGCGAGCTGGCCAAGTTCGGCGCGCCAACATTCGATGCCTGGATCGTGCGCAAGGATTTTGCCGAGAAGCACCCGGACATCGTCACCGCCTTCGCCAAGGTCACCCTGGATGCCTACGCCGCCTACCGCAAAGACCCACAAGCCTGGCTCGCCGACACCGGCAACGTCGACAAGCTGGTGAAACTCTCCGGCGCCAAGGCCAGCGACATTCCCTTGCTGCTGCAAGGCAACGTCTACCCGCTGGCCGCTGACCAGGTGACCCTGCTGGGCGCGCCGACCACCAAGGCAGTCACCGACACTGCTGTGTTCCTCAAGGAACAAGGCAAGGTCGATGCCGTACTGCCCGACTACGCCCCTTACGTCAGCGCCAAGTTCATTTCTAACTGATCCAAGGAGTTCATCGCGATGGCCTTGCTACAGCTGGAGCGCATCAGCGCACAGTACCCAGGCGCCCCGGAACCGGTACTGTCCGATATTTCACTGGAGCTTGGGCCCCAGCAGCTGCTGGTTGCCCTGGGCCCGTCCGGCAGTGGCAAGACATCGCTGTTGAACCTGATTGCCGGTTTCGTCGAGCCTTCTGCCGGGCGTATCACCCTCGACGGTGTGCCGGTCAAAGGGCCCAGCGCCGAACGCGGTGTGGTGTTCCAGGACGACGCCCTGTTGCCCTGGCAGGACGTGCTGACCAACGTCGCCTTCGGCCTGGAACTGGCCGGCGTGCCCAAGGCGCAGCGCGACGTACGCGCCCGCGAAATGCTCGCGCTGGTGGACCTGGCCGGTTTCGACAGCCGGCGCATCTGGCAACTCTCCGGCGGCCAGAAGCAACGCGTCGGCCTCGCCCGCGCCCTGGCGGCCGACCCTCGCGTATTACTGATGGACGAACCCTTCGGTGCGCTGGATGCCTTCACCCGCGAACAAATGCAGGAGTTGCTGCTGCAAGTGTGGCGGCGCACGGCCAAGCCGGTGTTCCTGATTACCCATGACATTGAAGAAGCGGTGTTCCTGGCCACGGACCTGATCCTGCTGGCGCCCAACCCCGGCCAGATCGTCGAACGCCTGCAGCTGGATTTCGGCCAACGTTACGCTGCCGGTGAATCAGCCCGCGCAATCAAGTCCGACCCGCGCTTTATCGAAACCCGCGAACACGTGCTGGGCAAAGTGTTCTCCCAACGGCAGGTGTACGCATGAGCAGCTACGAACTTCCCGCCACGACCACCGAGCCTGCGACACATGCCGTGATCCCGCTGCGCCGTCGCCTGAGCACGCGCTGGATCAGCCTGTTCACCCTGGTGGCCTTGCTCGCTCTCTGGTGGGCAGTCACCGCCACCGGGTTGATCGAGCCCCTCTTCCTGCCACCACCGTCGGCCGTGCTGCAAAAAGGCTGGCTGCTGGCGACTACCGGTTATATGGACTCCACCTTGTGGCAGCACCTGGGCGCGAGCCTCAGCCGCATCGGCCTGGGCCTGGGCTTTGCGGTGTTGACCGCTGTGCCGGTGGGGATCGCTATCGGTGCCAACCGTATCGCCCGTGGCATTCTCGATCCGCTGATCGAGTTCTACCGGCCGATCCCACCCCTGGCCTACCTGCCGTTGATCGTGATCTGGTGCGGCATTGGCGAGCTGTCCAAGGTGCTGTTGATCTACCTGGCGATCTTCGCCCCGATTGCCATCGCCACCGCCACGGGCGTGCGCACCGTCGACCCGGCCAAATTGCGCGCTGCGCAGTCGCTGGGCGCCACCCGTGCGCAACTGATTCGCCATGTGATCCTGCCCAGCGCCCTGCCCGATATCCTCACCGGTGTGCGTATCGGCCTGGGTGTGGGCTGGTCGACCCTGGTCGCCGCCGAGTTGATTGCCGCCACCAGCGGCCTGGGTTTCATGGTGCAGTCGGCGGCGCAGTTTCTGGTCACCGATGTGGTGCTGCTGGGGATCCTGGTGATCGCCCTGATCGCCTTCGCCATGGAAATGGGCCTGCGCGCCCTGCAGCGTAAATTAGTGCCCTGGCATGGCCAGGCACACTGAGTGAAGAATCTACAATGAGCAGCCTGACCGTTACCCCATTAAGTACCGCCCTGGGCGCCCAGATCAGTGGCGTCGACATCACTCTGCCGCTGGCCCCTGAACAGCGCGACGCCATTGAACAGGCGTTGCTCGACTATTCGGTGCTGTTCTTCCGTGATCAGCCAATCACCCCGCAACAACAGGCACGGTTCGCGGCCAATTTTGGCGACCTGCACATCCACCCGATCTACCCCAACGTGCCGGAACAGCCCGAAGTGCTGATCCTCGACACCGCGGTCACCGACGTGCGTGACAACGCCGTTTGGCACACCGACGTGACCTTTCTGCCCACGCCTGCTCTGGGCGCTGTGCTCAGCGCCAAGCTGTTGCCGGCGTTTGGCGGCGATACCTTGTGGGCCAGTGGGATTGCGGCTTATGAAGCACTGTCTGAACCGCTAAAGCGCTTGCTCGATGGCCTCAGCGCCACACACGACTTCACCAAGTCGTTCCCGCTGGAGCGCTTTGGCAACACCGCCGAGGACCTGGTGCGCTGGGAGGCAACTCGCAAGAAAAACCCGCCGCTATCGCACCCAGTCGTGCGCACGCATCCGGTAAGTGGGCGTAAATCGCTGTTCGTCAGCGACGGTTTCACCACCCGAATCAATGAACTGGAAGCGGCCGAAAGCGAGGCCATTCTCAAGCTGCTGTTCGCCCACGCCACCCGCCCGGAATTCACCATCCGCTGGCGCTGGCAAGAGAATGACGTGGCGTTCTGGGATAACCGCGTGACCCAGCATTACGCCGTGGATGACTACCGGCCACAGCGGCGGGTGATGCACCGGGCTACGATTCTTGGGGATGTGCCATTTTAATGTCTCAACACCATAGAAACGATCAGTGGCTGGATAAAAAAACAGTAAGCCCCTTCCATAACGAATAAAAATGGCGTAAAAATCCGCTTACCGAATAGTGAGTGGTGATTACGTGGTCACAAAACAAGAAATCCAAGAATTCATACGCGCTCAGGTAGATAAAGATTTTTTTGAGGAGCTAGGAGTTTTACTTCCTCAAACCTTCCAAAAAGCCTTGAGAGAAACCCAAGATCTGCTGATTCATACTCCTCACGAAGATTTGCGAGGGCATTTGCGGCATTCGCTAGTCCAAGAGTCCTTGGCCGGGATGAAGCGATGGAATCCGATCATCAAGTCAACTGATCCGAAGGGGCACAATTATGTGCTGCTTGAGCTGGGCTCCCTAAGACTCACGGCAGTAGTGCTACCGTGGCAGAAAGAAATCCGCGGTGCGAAACACCGAAGCGAGCTCAAAACGCTAAATGCATCCCTTGGGGATACTCAATTGGACTGGATCGATGGGCTCACACATACCGTCGCCGAACAATTGATTCATGCGCTTGTCGTAGTTCATGCGCCCCCTCCACGCTCAGGGGATCAGTCCGAGCCACGAGCAATCATGATGGCTGTACCGTATTTCAACGGTAAGGGCTACCACATGAACTGCACTTTTGAGGATTTGCTTCAAAGCTACTCCGATAATGAGGCGGTTCAGCGGAAACCAGTTGAATTGGTGAAATTGCGAGATAAGATGCGCCGCGCTGAAGAAACCGAAGATCAAGCTGATGACGAGCAAAACGCCAAGAGGTAGACCATGAGAACGGGAGTCGCGGGCTTTCAGTCAGAGCGCCTCAAGCAGTTGCGCCTTGCGTTTGGGATGACGCAAACCACTCTCGCTGAGATGGTGGGGCGCGCCTCTGGCAACGTTTCAAAATGGGAAAATGGGCTTCAGGTCCCAGAGGTCGACGCCTTCCAGCGCTTATGCGAAGTTTTTGGGGTCAGCGAAAACTGGTTACTTGAGGAACAGGTCACAACTGGCGAGAACACTCCATTTTTCTTTCGATCACAGGTCAGTACTACGACCAGCGCACGGGAAATAGCTGAAGTACGAGTAGAGTGGCTTCAAGAGATTTCTTACAAACTGCAAGAAAGCCTTGAGTTCATTGAGGTCAATGTACCGCATTTAGAAGAGCGTAATTGCGAGCTGATTTCTGACGAAGAAATCGAACAGATGGCCAGTAAATGTCGTCAAACCTGGGGGTTAGGAATATCTCCGATCTCCAATGTTGTTCAGGTATTGGAGAGTGCGGGTATAGTCTGTGCTCGCACCACACTCGGCCACCTGAAAATGGATGGCGTTTCTAACTGGTGCGAGTTGGACCAACGCCCATATGTTTTGCTTGTCGCCGATAAGGCGAACGGGATCAGAAATCGCTTTGATGCGGCCCATGAGCTCGGGCATATCGTTCTGCATAGGTACATATCCAAAGAGCAGTACGACGCGAATTACGCACTTCTTGAAAATCAAGCTCATCGATTTGCAAGCGCCTTTTTACTGCCCCCAGAAAGTTTTCTGCGAGAAGTTCGTTGGCCGACACTGGATACGTTGTTAGCTCTGAAACCACGCTGGAAAGTCTCAGTAGCCGCAATGGTGAGGCGTTGTTTAGATCTGGAAATCATCAACGACACCACGACCACCAGACTATGGAAGGCCAGATCTGCCAGAGGATGGGTGAAGGGAGAGCCAATGGACAGCAATTTTGACTTCGAAAAGCCCCAGTTGATCGCCCGAGGAGTCAAAATGCTTGTTGAAAACAACGTGCTTTCGCGATCTCAGCTAAGGCAGGTGCTCGGGTTGCCGCTACACACACTAGAAAACCTTTGTAGCTTGGACGAAGGTTATTTCAACCTCCCGGACAAGTCGCAGGTAGTAGATATGCAGTTGAGAAAGCGATCTCCACGCGAAACTTCTTTCAACGAAACCGCAGAAATACTCGGTTTCCCGAACAAAAAGTAAAAAATCAGCAGCCATTTGCTACTTGCAAGCCCCCCCTCTACAGGAAGGGCTTGCTTTCAATGTTATTCAGCAGTGGATGGCTTTTCCCACAGATTGATCCCGCCCTCCTGCGCAAACCGATCAATCTCCGCCAGTTCTTCAGCGCTGAAGCTCAAGTTCTTCAACGCCCCGACGTTCTCGATGATCTGCTCCGGCCGGCTCGCGCCGATCAGCGCGCTGGTCACCCGTGGATCACGCAGGGTCCAGGCCAGCGCCAATTGCGCGAGGCTCTGGCCGCGACGCTGGGCGATTTCATTCAGGCCGCGTACATGGGCAATGTTGGCCTCGGACAGGTGCTGGGCCTGCAACGAACCACCACCCGGACGATTGACCCGTGCATCGGCCGGTATGCCATTGAGGTACTTGTCGGTGAGCAAACCCTGGGCCAGCGGCGTGAAGGCGATCACCCCAGCGCCAAGTTCTTCGGTGGTGTCGAGCAGGTCCTTTTCCACCCAGCGGTTGAGCAGGTTGTAAGCCGGCTGGTGAATCAACAGCGGCACTTTCCACTCTTTGAGCAAGGCTGCGATTTCGCGGGTTTTCACCCCGGAATAGGACGAGATACCGATGTACAACGCCTTGCCTTGTTGCACAGCGGTGGCGAGGGCGCTGGCGGTTTCTTCCAGGGGCGTGTCGGGGTCAAAACGGTGGGAGTAGAAAATATCCACGTAGTCGACGCCCAGGCGTTGCAGGCTTTGATCCAGGCTCGCCAGGATGTATTTGCGCGAGCCACCGCCCTGGCCGTAGGGGCCGGGCCACATGTCCCAACCGGCTTTGCTGGAGATGATCAATTCGTCGCGGTAGTGCTTGAAGTCTTCACGCAGCAACCGACCGAAGTTGATCTCGGCGCTGCCATAGGGCGGGCCGTAGTTGTTGGCCAGGTCGAAGTGGTTGATACCCAGGTCAAACGCCGTGCGCAGCAAAGCGCGCTGGGTGTCGATCGGGGTGCTGTCGCCAAAGTTGTGCCACAGCCCCAGGGACAGTGCCGGCAGCACCAATCCACTGCGGCCTACGCGGCGATAGGGAATAGATTCATAGCGGTTTTCGGCAGCAATGTACGTCATCGAACCCTCTCTGGACTGAGGGTTAAAAGGCCCGGGAATAAGGTTATTCCCAAGCCTTTTAACCCGCTGAATCGCTTAAGTCTGCCTCTTCCTTTTACAGCAAAGACCTACTTGAGAGGAACGGTATCAGCGCACCAAATGCAGGAACTGCAGATGGCGCTCGTACTGGTCGAGGATGTCGTTGATGATCTGCTCCTTGGTATAGCCCACCAGGTCATAGTCCTGGCTACCCTCACTCAAGTGCACCTCCGCACGATAGTAACGGCGGTTGTTGATCTCTTTGGAACCCATGCCACCGCGGGCAAACGACGGCGTGAAATAGCCGCGCATCTGCACCTGGTAGATGAACGGATGCTCCTCGCCATGGCCGATTTCCAGGCTGACGCTGTCGTTGGACGGGTCCGGCTGAGTGACTACATTCAGGCCCTTCTCGACAAACACCGCCGTCACTTCTTCGATCGCCGGGCGCACCGTCGATTCAAGGAAGCGATACACCTCATCACGTGACGGGAAATGCACGGCCTGGCTCAAGCGCTGGCGCCAGCCGCCACGGCCTTTGCGTGAAGCCGATATTGGCGCCAGGGAATGCAACTGCGCGATCTGCTTTTGCGACTCCAGGTAAAACGCCTTGTGCAGCCCCCACATCATCAGCAGCAGAATCAGCGAGAACGGCAGCGAGGTCAGGACCACCGCAGATTTCAACGAATCGATACTGCCGGCGAACAGCAGGGCACTGGTCACCAGTGCTGTCATCGCACCCCAGAACACCCGCAGCCACTTCGGCCCGTCTTCATCAGCGTTGCCGCCTTTGGACGACAGGGTGGACAGCACCACCGTGCCTGAGTCCGCCGAGGTCACAAAGAACACAAAGCTGATAAACACCGTGACCGCAATCACCGTCTTGCTCCACGGGTAGGTTTCCAGCAGCAGGTAGAGGCTCATCGACGGGTCATCGATGGCCGACTGGCCCAGCGCGGCCATGCCATGGTTGAGCACTTGGTCGATGGCGCTGTTACCGAAGATCGACATCCACGCCAGGGTAAAGCCCAGCGGAATCAGCAGCACGCCAAACACGAATTCGCGGATGGTGCGGCCACGGGAGATACGCGCAATAAACAGACCTACGAACGGCGACCATGCGATCCACCAGGCCCAGTAGAACACTGTCCAGCCGCCCAGCCAGTCGCTTGGCTTGTCGTAGGCGTACACATCGAAACTCTTGGTCGGCAGCGCGCCCAGGTAGTCCCCGATGTTCTGGATCAAGGTGTTGAGCAGGTGCTGGGTAGGCCCGGCGAATAACACAAACAGCAACAGCGCACAGGCCAGCAGCATGTTGATGTCGGACATCACCCGTACGCCCTTGTCGACGCCGGCTACCGCAACAATGATCGCCGCGCCCATCATCAACGTGATCAGGCCCACCTGGATCCACTGGGTGTGAGCAATGCCAAACAGGTAGTCCAGGCCGGAATTGAGGTGCAACACGCCAAAACCCATGTCAGCGCCCAGGCCGAACACCGTCGCGATGATACCGAAGCCATCCACCGCATAACCGATAGGGCCATTGATGCGCTTGCCGATCAGCGGGTACAGCGCCGAACGCAATGCCAGCGGCAGGTTATGCCGGTAGGCGAAATACGCCAGGGCCATGCCCACGAACGCGAACACACCCCAGCCATGCAGGCCCCAGTGCAGGAACAGCACCTGCATGGCCTGGCGCGCTGCATCGGCGTTCATCGCTTCGCCCTGGGGCGGCTGCACCAGGTGCGTCAACGGCTCCGAGACGCAGAAGAAAAACAGCGTGATGCTGATTCCGGCGGCGAACAACATGCCGGCCCAGGACAGGTAACTGAATTCGGGCTCGTCGTGGTCGGCACCGAGTTTTATCTTGCCGTAGCCCGATAGCGCGGTGACCACCACGAAGACCAGATACAGGGTCATCGCCAGCATGTAGTACCAGCCGACCGTATTGGCCGCCCAGTTTTGCGCCGCCAGCAGCCAGGCTCCGGCCTGTTGCGGGATAGCGATGACTGTGATGCCAAACAGCAGGATGAAGGTGGCGGCAAAGTAGAAAACGGGCGCATTCATGCGCACCATGCCGCTGGAAGGGGTGGACGATGCACTCATGAACGATGCACCTCAAGGTTGCGGGATATGGCTGTAAATAACGGACTCAGCAAAGGTAAGCCTCCTGTTGTGAGCGGGCAGCGAACCACCGGGTTTAACTTGAACGAACATTCAAGTTAAACATGAATAGGCGGTCTGGGACTAATCGCAGGGCTGAGTGGTAGATGATTCCTACACTAGCTCAAGGATTGGTATGACGGATGAAGAAGGCAAATCGTTCAGCGACCCCACGTTGAAATACATACGAAATGTGGGAGCTGGCTTGCCTGCTCCCACACGGGTCGGCGGTTGGCTCAGGTATTACTTCTGCGCCCCATCGTCATGCTGCAAGTTCGCCTGGGTGATATTCGCCCCCGCCGGCACGCTGCGGGTCAGCCACACATTGCCGCCAATGGTCGAGCCCTGGCCGATGGTGATCCGCCCCAAAATCGTCGCCCCGGCGTAGATCACCACATCATTCTCGACAATGGGGTGCCGCGGATGGCCTTTTTGCAGCTGCCCATCCTCATCGGCTGGGAAGCGCTTGGCGCCCAGTGTCACCGCTTGGTAGATACGCACGCGCTCGCCGATGATCGCCGTTTCGCCAATCACTACGCCAGTCCCGTGATCGATGAAGAAACTCGGGCCAATCTGCGCGCCGGGGTGGATATCAATGCCAGTGGCCGAGTGGGCGATTTCTGCACTGATGCGCGCCAGCAGCGGCAAACCTGCGCGGTACAGGTGGTGGGCCAGGCGATGGTGAATCACCGCCAGGATGCCCGGGTAGCACAGCAGCACTTCATCCACACTGCGTGCAGCCGGGTCGCCGTGGTAGGCGGCCAGTACGTCGGTATCCAACAGGCTGCGCAGAGCCGGCAATGCCAGGGCAAAATCCTGGATCAGCCGAATGGCATGGGCATCCACATCGCTGTCGTCGCCGCCGCCCTGGCGTGCGGCGTAGCGCAACTCCAGGCGCGCCTGGGCGAGCAAGGCGTTGAGCGCCACGTCGAGGGTATGCCCCACGTAGAAGTCTTCGCTTTCTTCACGCAGGTCCACCGGGCCCAGGCGCATGGGAAATAGTGCGCCGCACAAGGCTTCGAGGATTTGCGCCACCGCCTCGCGGGACGGCAATTCACGGCCACCGTGCTCGCCGCTCAAGCGACCGTTGCGCGTTCGCCACTGGTCCCGCGCGCCGCGCAGCTGGCTGACGATGGTCTGCAATTGCCAATGACTGGAACGCTCACTCACGGTATTCACTCCTGACGAAATGGCCATCACTTTACGGTATGCACCCTGGCAGCTCTTAAGAACCAATGGTGTGGTCGTAAGAACTATTGTTCATAAGCGATTGACGGTTGCCCGATGAAAAGTGCCTGCCTATAGTCCTCCCCATCATTCAGTCACCGTGCGTAGCCATGATCAAACAACAGCTCAAGCGCTTTAACCGTCTGGAACTACTGGGCGGTGCCACCGCTCTGGAAAAACTTGAACGGCTGTCGGCCTGGCTGGGCAGGGACATTTACGTCAAGCGCGATGACACCACGCCCCTGGCCATGGGTGGCAACAAGCTGCGCAAACTCGAATACCTGGCGGCCGACGCCATTGCCCAGGGCGCCGACACCTTGGTCACCGCCGGCGCGATCCAGTCCAACCACGTCCGCCAGACCGCCGCACTGGCCGCCAAACTCGGCCTGGGCTGCGTTGCTCTGCTGGAAAACCCTACTGGCACCGAAGACGCCAACTACCTGGCCAATGGCAACCGCCTGCTGCTGGAGCTGTTTGACGCCAAAGTGGAACTGGTGGAAAACCTCGACAACGCCGACGCCCAACTCGCCGCCCTCGCCGACCGCCTGCGCAGCAATGGCAAGAAGCCCTACCTGGTGCCTATCGGTGGCTCCAATGCACTTGGCGCTTTGGGTTACGTGCGCGCAGGGCTGGAACTGGCCGCGCAGATTGAAGACAGCGGGATTGAGTTCGCCGCCGTGGTGCTCGCCTCAGGCAGTGCCGGCACGCACAGCGGCCTGGCCCTGGCCTTGAGCGAAGCACTACCGCAGTTGCCGGTGATCGGCATCACCGTGTCGCGCACCGAGCAAGCGCAGTTGCCCAAAGTGCAAAGCCTGGCAGAACGCACTGCCGAGTTGCTCGGAGTGGCTATTCCCGACGCCTTCAAAGTGATCCTGTGGGACGAGTATTTCGGCCCCCGTTATGGCGAACCGAATGCCGGCACACTTTCCGCGATCAAACTTTTGGCCAGCCAGGAAGGTCTGCTGCTGGACCCGGTCTATACCGGCAAGGCCATGGCCGGTTTGCTGGACGGCATCGGGCGCCAGCGGTTTGAAGAGGGGCCGATCATTTTCCTGCATACCGGTGGGGCGCCGGCATTGTTTGCCTATGACTCAGTATTCAATTGATTGAATACGCACATATTCTCAAAAGAAATATGAAATTGTTTTTTTATTATTTTCAAGTCTTAAAAACCCGCTTTATCATCGCGCCGAAGGCGAAGACGCGCTTCGCGCTTTAAGGCAGGATACGACTACTGCGTCACCTGCTTCGCTCACCATAAAAACACAGGGGCTCTTCATGACTATTTCTGTATTGCGTCGCACGCTGCTGGTCAGCACTTTGGGCCTGGCGCTTGGCGCCGGTTGGTTGGGCCAGGCGGTTGCCGGCGAGCAGTTGAACACCATCAAGAAGGCCGGCGAGATCAAGATCGGTCTGGAAGGCACCTACCCACCGTTCAGCTTCGTCGATGAAAGCGGCAAGCTCAGCGGTTTCGAAGTGGAACTGTCCGAAGCACTGGCCAAGGAGCTGGGCGTCAAGGTCAAGCTGCAAGCTACACCGTGGGACGGCATTCTCGCCGCGCTGGAATCCAAGCGCCTGGACGCCGTGGTCAACCAGGTGACCATCTCTGAAGAGCGTAAGAAAAAGTACGATTTCTCCAAGCCATACACCGTGTCCGGCATCCAGGCACTGGTGCTGAAAAAGAACGTCGACTCGATCAAGAAAGCCGACGACCTGGCCGGTAAAAAGGTCGGCGTGGGCCTGGGCACCAACTACGAACAATGGCTCAAGGACAATCAACCCAAAGCCATTATCAAGACCTACAACGACGACCCAACCAAGTTCCAGGACCTGCGCATCGGCCGTATCGACGCGATCCTGATCGACCGCCTGGCCGCCCTCGAATACGCCAAGAAAGCCCCCGACACTGCCGCTGCCGGCGACGCCTTCTCCCGTCAGGAATCCGGTATCGCCCTGCGCAAAGGCGAGCCTGAATTGCTCGATGCGGTTAACACGGCCCTCGACAAACTGCGCGCCGACGGCACCTTGAAGAAGCTGTCCGAGAAGTACTTCAACGCTGACGTCACTCAATAATGGAAGCAGGTCTTCAACTCGCGCTGGACTCCGCGCCCTTTCTGCTCAAGGGCGCGTACTACACGGTAATCCTCAGCCTGGGCGGGATGTTTTTCGGCTTGCTGCTGGGCTTCGGCCTGGCCTTGATGCGCCTGTCGCGCTTCAAGTTGCTGAGCTGGACGGCCCGAGTCTACGTGTCGTTCTTTCGCGGTACGCCGTTGCTGGTGCAGCTGTTCCTGATCTACTACGGCTTGCCGCAAGTGGGCATCGAGCTGGATCCGATCCCGGCGGCCATGATCGGCTTTTCGCTGAACATGGCCGCTTATGCGTGTGAAATCCTGCGGGCCGCCATCGCCTCCATCGAGCGTGGCCAGTGGGAAGCCGCCGCCAGTATTGGCATGACCCGTGCGCAAACCCTGCGCCGGGCCATTCTGCCGCAAGCGATGCGCACGGCATTGCCGCCCCTGGGCAACAGCTTCATTTCGCTGGTCAAGGACACTGCGCTGGCCGCCACCATCCAGGTACCCGAGCTGTTCCGTCAGGCCCAACTGGTATCGGCGCGGACCTTCGAAATTTTCACCATGTATCTGTCCGCAGCCCTGATCTACTGGATCCTGGCGAGCATCCTGGCGCATCTGCAAAATCGTCTGGAAGACCGGGTCAACCGGCATGACCTGGAGTCCTGAAGCATGATCGTGGTTGAAAAACTGACCAAACAATTCAACGGTCAAGTGGTGCTTGACGGCATCGACCTTGAGGTCAAGGAAGGCGAAGTGGTCGCCATCATCGGCCCCAGCGGTTCCGGCAAGACCACCTTCCTGCGCTGCCTGAATTTCCTCGAAGAACCCACCAGCGGCCGCATCAAGGTGGGGGATATCCAGATCGACGGCAGCAAGCCGCTCAACCAGCAACAGGGGCTGGTGCGTCGTCTGCGCCAGCACGTGGGCTTTGTGTTCCAGAACTTCAACCTGTTCCCCCACCGCACTGCGCTGGAAAACGTCATCGAAGGCCCGATTGTGGTCAAGAAGATGCCACGGGAAGCGGCCACCGAACTGGGGCGCAAGCTGTTGGCCAGGGTCGGCCTGGCGGGCAAGGAGGCGTCCTACCCAAGGCGGCTGTCCGGCGGCCAGCAACAGCGTGTGGCGATTGCCCGTGCGTTGGCCATGGAGCCGGAGGTGATTCTGTTCGACGAACCCACCTCGGCTCTCGACCCGGAACTGGTGGGCGAAGTGCTGGCAACCATTCGCAGCCTGGCCGAAGAAAACCGCACCATGGTCATCGTGACCCACGAAATGAGCTTTGCGCGGGACGTGGCCAACCGGGTGATCTTTTTCGACAAGGGCGTGATCGTTGAACAGGGTGAAGCCAAAGCGTTGTTCGCCAACCCCAGGGAGGAACGCACCCGGCAGTTTCTGAGCAAATTCCTCGCCCACTGACCCACCCTCTGTAGGAGCGAGCTTGCTCGCGAAAAACGCCCAGGCAACTCGGTCGATCTGAATCACCGCGTTACCGTTTACGTTCTTCGCGAGCAAGCTCACTCCTACAACGGGTTACCATTTCAGCGCATAAAATACCCCCGCCGTCCCCCCCTTAAAATCCCCCTCCCCGTCAGACCCTTCTGAATATCCTCAAACCCGCCGTTTAGCCTTTTGCCTCCATTGACGCTCCCCGGCCAACCCTCTTATCTAGCGCCTTGAGGATTGGATCCCATCCCGGCTACTGACTGAATCGTTCCTTTCGAATCGCCCTGTGCCTATGCGCCCAAGGTTCGGAACGATGACTGCTGGCTGCAACAAGGAGATTACTTATGACACACACCCAAACCCTGGCCATGCTGCCTGCCCCGAAGCTGCCCCAGGCGGTAGGAAACGGCATCAGCGCCCTGGCTTCCACCCATCTGCAGGTCGACATATCCCCCTACTCGGGCATGGAGGAAGGCGACCTGATCGAACTGTTCTGGAACAACTGCTTTGCCGCCTCGCGCAAGGTGACGGCGTGCAAGATCGGCACGTTCACTCATCTGTGGGTACCGGAAAGCTTCGTGCAGGACGGGCCGGCACGCGTCCACTACCAGGTCCTGCAAATCGGCCATGGCCCGATGCGCTCGGCCGTCGCCCTGGTGCGGGTCAAGACCAACTACCCCGGAGGCCAGCCTGCGCCATGCCTCAACCACGAAAGTGATGAAAACCAGAATCTCGCCCCCGTGGGTTTGCCCGAGACGATCCGCCGCCATGGCGTCAATCGCAACCAGGTTCGGCGCGGCATTCCGCTGACCATCGAACCTTACTTGAACATGAGTGCCGGCGATGCCATCACACTGCGCTGGGGTGATGTGCGCCTGGACCTGCCGAAAATCCAAGCCAAAAACGTCGGCCTGGCAGTGCAGGTGTGGGTACCGTCCCAGATCATTGTCGAAGCGGGCGACGACTGCCGATTGGAAGTCACGTACTGCATTCTCGATCGCGTGGGCAATAATTCACGCTGGGCACCGGCCCGCACGCTACGTATCGCCGCTTGCACGCCAGTCGTGCCAACCCCACCTGCCTCGCCCGCGCCGGGCTATCAACCGCGTCGCTTCGGCTCACCCTGTGAACCGGGGTGACAGCCCTTCTATGCATATTCCTAAAAGTTAGTTTATTTAAAGAATTAACACGCTTAGGGTATATGCACCGGACCACCGGACATTCCTGATTTTTCTGTTTTTATTTCATTGAATGCGAGGTCGGTATGGTCAGAATTACCCCGGTGCATAACGCCAGGGCATTGCGTGCAGCCAAGGAGCGGCGCTGATGTCTAACTTGGCTCTAACACCCCCCCAGAGTGATCTGGACGTAGCCCCCCTGTTGTTGCCCGCCACGGTGCTGCGCAACGACGCCCAGGCACTGAGCGCGGCTCATGAGCTGGCCCAGGCTGCGCGCCTGCAGGCCGCTACGCGCGACCAGCAGCGCAAACTGCCGTGGGCGCAACTCGAACAATTCACCCGCAGCGGCCTGGGCAGTATTTCCATTCCCCGCGAATACGGCGGCCCACAGGTGTCGTTTGTGACCCTGGCCGAAGTCTTCGCGATCATCAGCGCAGCCGACCCGGCCCTCGGGCAGATCCCGCAGAACCATTTCGGCATCCTGCACGTATTGCAGGGCACCGCGACCGAGCGCCAGAAAAAGCAGCTGTTCCAGAGCGTGCTCGACGGTTGGCGCATCGGCAACGGCGGCCCGGAACGCGGTACCAAAAACACGCTGGAGCTCAAGGCACGCCTTACGGCCGAAGGCGATGGGTTCGTGGTCAGCGGCCAGAAGTTCTACTCCACCGGCGCACTATTTGCCCACTGGGTCGCGATAAAGGCATTGAACGATGACGGCAAGCAAGTCATGGCCTTCGTGCGGCGCGGCAGCGAGGGGCTGCGCATCGTCGATGACTGGTCGGGCTTTGGCCAACGCACCACCGCCAGCGGCACCGTGCTGCTCGACCGGGTGGCGGTAGACCCGGAATTGGTCATCGACAACTGGCGCCTGGGCGAAAGCCCGAATATCCAGGGTGCCGTGTCGCAACTGATCCAGGCAGCCATTGACGCCGGCATCGCCCGTGGTGCCCTCGACGACACTATCGCCTTTGTACACGAGCGTTCACGCCCCTGGATCGACGCCAAGGTCGAGCGGGCCAGCGATGACCTGTATGTGATCGCCGATATCGGCAAGATGAAGATCGAACTGCACGCTGCCGAGGCACTGTTGCGCAAGGCCGGTCAGGTGCTGGACCAGGTCAGCGCGGCGCCGATCACCGCGCAGTCCGCCGCGCGCGCCTCGATTGCCGTGGCCGAGGCCAAGGTGCTCACCACCGAAGTGGCATTGCAGGTTACCGAAAAGCTCTTCGAACTGGCCGGCAGCCGCGCCACCCTCGCCGAATTCAACCTTGACCGTCACTGGCGCAACGCGCGGGTGCATACCCTGCACGATCCGGTGCGCTGGAAGTATCACGCCATCGGCGCCTATCGACTGAACGGCACCTTACCTGCTCGTCATTCCTGGATTTAACCGACCAGAACACTTTTTCCACGAGCTTCTGGAGAAACTCATGACCCTTTCTCACCACGTCGCGGTTATCACCAGCGATGAGCAAGCCCTTATCGTCGCCAGCGACCTCGCTGAAGATTTGCGCCGCGACAGCGCCCAGCGCGACCGCGAACGCCGCCTGCCGTGGCCCGAGCTGGACGTGTTTTCGCGCTCCGGCCTGTGGGGTATCACGGTGCCCAAGGCATTCGGCGGCGCGGGCGTATCCAATGTCACCCTGGCCAAGGTGATTGCACTGATTTCCCAGGCCGATGGTTCCTTGGGCCAGATCCCGCAAAATCATTTTTATGCCCTTGAAGTGCTGCGCGTAAACGGCAACCCCGAGCAGCAAAAGCGCCTGTACGCCGAGGTGCTGGCCGGTCAGCGCTTTGGTAACGCCTTGGCGGAACTGGGCACCAAGACCGCCCATGACCGCGTGACCAGCCTCACCCGCGACGGCGACGGTTTTCGCATCAACGGGCGCAAGTTCTACGCCACCGGCGCGATCTATGCCCAACGCATTCCCACCTCGGTGGTGGATGAAAACGGCATCCAGCAACTGGCGTTCGTACCCCGTGACAGCGAGGGCCTGACGGTCATCGACGACTGGAGCGGCTTCGGCCAGCGCACCACTGGCAGCGGCTCAGTGGTATTCGATAACGTGTGGGTCGCAGCGCAGGACGTGATCCCATTCCAGAGCGCCTTCGAACGCCCGACCACCGTGGGCCCCTTGGCGCAGATCCTTCACGCCGCCATCGACACCGGCATCGCCCGCGCAGCGTTTGAAGATGCGTTGCATTTTGTGCGCACCAAGACCCGCCCGTGGATCGATTCCGGCAACGACAAGGCCACCGAAGACCCGCTGACTCTAAAGAGCTTCGGCCACCTGAGCATTCGCTTGCACGCCGCCGAGGCGTTGCTGGAGCGCTCCGGCGAATTCCTCGACCGCGCCCAGGCCGACAGCAATGCCCAGACCGTCGCCGCCGCGTCCATCGCCGTGGCCGAAGTGCGCGCCCTGAGCACCGAGATTTCCCTCGCAGCGGGCAGCACCTTGTTCGAACTGGCCGGCAGCCAGGCGACTTTGGCCGAGCATGGCCTGGACCGCCATTGGCGCAACGCCCGGGTGCACACCCTGCATGATCCGGTGCGCTGGAAATATCATGCGGTAGGCAACTATTACCTCAACGATGAAAACCCGCCGCTGCGGGGGACCATCTGATGAGCAAGAAAAAGATCCTGCTCAATGCCTTCAACATGAACTGCATCGGGCATATCAACCACGGTTTGTGGACTCACCCACGGGACAACTCGACCGAGTACAAGAGCCTCGAATACTGGACCGAATTGGCGCAGATTCTTGAGCGCGGGTTGTTCGATGGTTTGTTTATCGCCGATATCGTCGGCGTCTATGACGTGTACCAGAACTCGATTGACGTGCCGCTCAAGGAGTCCATCCAACTACCGGTCAACGACCCGTTGCTGCTGGTCTCGGCCATGGCCGCCGTCACCCGGCACCTTGGCTTCGGCCTTACCGCCAACCTGACCTACGAGCCGCCCTATCTGTTCGCCCGGCGCATGTCCACGCTCGATCACCTGAGCCGTGGCCGCGTCGGCTGGAACATCGTCACCGGCTATCTCGATAGCGCGGCCAAAGCCATGGGCCTCACCGAACAGGTCGAACATGACCGGCGCTACGACCAGGCCGATGAATACCTGGAGGTGTTGTACAAACTCTGGGAAGGCAGCTGGGAAGACGACGCGGTGCTCAACGACCCGCAAACGCGGGTGTATGCGCAACCGGGCAAGGTGCACAAGGTGGAGCACCACGGTGAGTTTTATCAGGTAGAGGGTTATCACCTGTGCGAGCCATCGCCGCAGCGTACGCCGGTGCTGTTCCAGGCCGGCAGTTCCGAGCGAGGGCTGCTGTTCGCCGGGCGCCACGCCGAGTGCGTGTTCATCAGCGGGCAGAACAAGGCCGCGACCAGGCTACAGGTGGACAAGGTGCGCGCCAGCGCAGTGGAGGCTGGGCGCAACCCGGATGACATCAAGGTGTTCATGGGCCTCAACGTGATCGTGGGCGCCACCGAAGAACTTGCATGGGCCAAGCACGCCGAGTACCTGAGCTATGCCAGTGCGGAAGCCGGCGTGGCGCACTTTTCGGCGTCCACGGCGATTGATTTTTCTGCCTACGAACTGGACGAACCGATCCAGTACGTGAAGAGCAACGCGATCCAGTCGGCCACCAAGAACCTGCAAAACAACGACTGGACCCGGCGCAAATTGCTCGAACAGCACGCCCTGGGTGGGCGCTATATCACCTTGGTGGGCTCGCCTGAGCAGGTTGCCGATGAGTTGGAATCCTGGATCAGCGAAACCGGGCTGGATGGTTTCAACCTGACGCGCATTGTGACGCCGGAGAGCTATGTGGATTTCATCGACTGGGTGATACCGGAGCTGCAGCGGCGTGGGTCGTACAAGACCGAGTATGCGCAGGGCACGTTGCGGGAAAAAGTCTTCCACGGCACCGCTCGCTTACCCGAACAACACACCGGCTCCAGCTACCGACACTGATCAAAAATGTGGGAGGGGGCTTGCTCCCTCCCACATTGGATCTCCATTGTTTGTGCCTATACCTTATGACTGGAAATTGATTATGAAAAAGACCCTGCTCACCCACCCAGTCAAAGCACTGGCCCTGGCCTTCGGGTTATTCAGCACAACGGTCTTCGCCGCCGACCCACCACTGAAAATCGGTACCACCGCCGCCTTCGCCATTCCGCTGGAAGCGGCCGTTGAAGAGGCCGGCAAACAGGGCCTGAAAGTCGAACTGGTCGAGTTCAGCGACTGGATCGCCCCCAACGTCAGCCTCGCCGCCGGCGATATCGACGTGAACTACTTCCAGCACATTCCCTTCCTGGAAAACGCCAAGGCCGCCGCCGGGTTTGACCTGGTGTCTTACGCACCGGGCATCATCAACAACGTCGGCCTGTATTCGAAGCAATACAAAAGCTTCAACGACCTGCCCGAAGGCGCCAGCGTGGCCATTGCCAACGACCCGATCAACAGCGGGCGCGGCCTGCAACTGCTGGCCAAGGCCGGGTTGATTACCCTCAAGCCGGGCGTGGGCTACAAGGCCACCGAAGAAGACATCGTCAGCAACCCCAAAAAGCTCAAGATCCTGCAGGTGGAAGCCGTGCAACTGGTACGCGCCTACGACGACGCCGACCTGGTGCAGGGCTACCCGGCGTATATCCGCCTGTCCAAGACCTTCGATGCGCAATCGGCGCTGCTGTTCGATGGCCTCGACCACCCGGAGTACGTGATTCAGTTCGTGATTCAGCCCAAGAGCAAGACCGACCCACGAGTGATCAAGTTCGTCGACATCTACCAGCACTCGCCGGTGGTACGTGCCGCATTGAATAAATCCCTGGGCAAGCTCTACCAAGTCGGCTGGGAAGATAAAAAATGACCGCCGCCAACGCCCAACTGCGCGACCTGGGCCATGCGCCCAGGGACGCCGAGCAAACTGAACTGCACCCGGACCTCAATCGCGCCCACGTGCGTTTTATCAACCTGGGCAAAACCTATGGCGGCACCGTGCACGCCCTGCAAGGCATCGACCTGGCGATCCAGCGTGGCGAAGTGTTCGGCATCATCGGCCGCAGCGGCGCCGGCAAGTCATCGCTGATCCGCACCATCAACCGCCTGGAACAACCCAGCAGCGGGCGCGTACTGATCGATCAGGTGGACATCGGCGGCTTCGATGAAGACCACCTGGTAGCGCTGCGCCGGCGCATCGGCATGATCTTCCAGCACTTCAACCTGATGTCGGCCAAGACCGTGTGGCAAAACGTCGAACTGCCTCTCAAGGTCGCCGGCGTGACCCAGGCACAACGCGTGCGTAAGGTGCATGAACTGCTGGAGCTGGTAGGTCTGCAAGACAAGCACAAGGCGTATCCGGCGCAGCTTTCCGGAGGGCAGAAACAGCGCGTCGGCATCGCCCGCGCGCTGGTGCACGACCCCGAGATTCTGCTGTGCGACGAGGCCACCTCGGCCCTCGATCCGGAGACCACCCAGTCGATCCTCGGCCTGCTGCGTGAGATCAACCAACGCCTGGGCCTGACCATCGTATTGATCACCCATGAGATGGCGGTGATCCGCGAAATCTGCGACCGCGTGGTGGTGCTGGAACACGGGCGCATCGTCGAGCAAGGCCCGGTGTGGCAAGTGTTCGGCAACCCGCAGCATGAGGTCAGCAAGACCCTGCTCGCACCGCTGCAACACGGCCTGCCGCCCGAATTGCAAAACCGCCTGCAACCGACACAAACCTCGGCTGATGCGGCGCTGGTGCTGCGCTTGCAGTTCACCGGCAGCGATACCGATGAGCCGGACCTGGCCGCACTGTTCAGCGCCCTCGGCGGCCGCGTGCGTTTGCTGCAAGGCGGTGTGGAGCGGATCCAGGGGCACGCTCTGGGGCAATTACTGCTGGCGGTGAATGGGTCGCCGCACAATGCCGAAGAGCTGCGTAACCGCGCCGGCAATTGGGCACAACGGGTGGAGGTGCTGGGCTATGTGGTTTGATCGTTTAGTACAGGGCGCTATCGACACCTTGTTGATGGTCGGTGTGTCGTCGCTGATCGCCTTGCTGGTCGGTATCCCGCTGGCGGTATTGCTGGTTACCAGCGACAAGGGCGGCATCTACCAGGCGCCGACGCTTAACCGCGTGCTGGGGGCGTTCGTCAATCTGTTCCGCTCCATTCCGTTCCTGATCCTGATGGTGGCGTTGATCCCGTTCACTCGGCTGATCGTCGGCACCACCTACGGTGTATGGGCGGCCGTGGTGCCGCTGACCATCGCCGCCACACCGTTCTTTGCGCGCATTGCCGAAGTCAGCCTGCGCGAGGTCGACCACGGCCTGATCGAAGCGGCTCAGGCCATGGGTTGCCGGCGCTGGCACATCATCTGGCATGTGCTGCTGCCGGAAGCCCTGCCGGGGATCGTCGGCGGGTTCACCATCACCCTGGTCACCATGATCAACTCATCGGCCATGGCCGGTGCGATCGGTGCCGGTGGCCTGGGCGACATTGCCTACCGCTATGGCTATCAGCGGTTTGATTCGCAGATCATGCTCACGGTGATTGTGTTGTTGGTGGTGCTGGTGGCGGTAATTCAACTGAGTGGGGATCGCTTGGCGCGGGTATTGAACAAGCGCTGAACTCACGGGCATTCGTCCAACTGCGCGACGCTGGCATGGGGTACGAAGCTGACGGTTTTTTCCTTGGCCTGCCAGGGGCGCACGATGTAGCTGCCGTCCGAGTCTGCCATTACCCGCAGTTTTACACTGCGCTGCGGGTTGTCGGCGTCTACCAGCACGCGAAGAACCTTGGCGTCGTCCGACCAGGTCATCAGCGTACACACGCGCCCTCCGGAGGCGGAGCCTTGCAATGGCAACCCACCCAGCTTCGACCCGCTTGCCGGGATCAGCCCGAGGAAGACGATGAGTGCAAAGGCCGCCATTGAGGCGAATGCCACCGGGTTTTTATGATCCCTCATGCACACCACAAGGCAAGCGGCACATCCCTGGACCAGGAACAGCACCACCAGTTCGGCAAACATGAATGGCGCAAAAAGCACCGCACTGTCGGAATACTCGCGAAAGGCCCGGGAGACCGGCACCGTCACCATGAGGATTACCAGCATTTGAACGGCACCTGCACCGACACTGGCCAGCCAGAATTCTCCGGACAGGTCACGCAGTGCAATATGGGTGGGACGGGCGCGAAGGATGATGCCAACGTAGACCACAACCGCCAGCACGACCGCCACTATCCAGCTGATGGTCAGTAGAGGCCCGCTCTGGGCATTCACGGACAGGTAAACAGCGGACATCCAAAAGATACCCATGACGACCAGACTGGCGGCCCAGTGCAGCAACAAACGGCGATGTTGCGCCGTCACCTGCGGCGATGCCGGGCTGAGATTGAGCTGATCACTCAGGCGCACACCCGTGCCGTTCAGCCGCGTGAACAAGATGAACGTGGGCACCAGGATCGACGCGCCCATCATACCGATCACAAACACCAGCATGGCGAACATCGCTGGCAGCGCAGTGAATGCGGCGGCCGACAGAATGCTCAGGGGTACCTTTTCCACCTGGATGTACTGGTACAAATACAAGCCTGCCACCGACAGGATCCCCACCGTCAGCGGCCAGGCGCGTTCATTGAGCCAGAACAGGCCGCTGCTGAGTTTCGTGGCGTATTGGTCCACCTTGTTTGCAGTGAATTTCTGACCCTCACGTGAACGTTTTTCTTCTTCCATGAATGTACAACCCTCTTTGAATGAGGGCCGAATCTTACCCAGAATCCTGCGGGGCGGTCTGTCGGATTCTCCCAACACGCACACAATGAACCGCCCTACACCAGATACACGTCTTTCAACTCAAGGGTGAGCCTGAGGTATAGTCCGACCACCTCAACCGCAGCGGTGCGCCACACCATGAAACTCGCCCCCGACGACCTCAACCAGATCACCTCCACCACCCTCGGCCATTACAACAAAGTCGCCGAAGACTTCCGTGAAGGCACCCGTGATCACGATGTGAGCCAGAACATCGACGCGCTGTTGCGACATATCCAGGGCTCGGCGCCGTTTACCGTGCTGGATTTCGGCTGCGGGCCGGGGCGGGATTTGCAGACTTTTACGCGCATGGGGCATATCGCCGTGGGGCTGGATGGCTCCGAGCGGTTTGCGCAGATGGCGCGGGACGACAGCGGCTGTGAGGTATTGCAACAGGATTTTCTCAAGCTGGACCTGCCACCCGAGCGCTTCGATGGCGTGTTTGCCAATGCGGTGCTGTTTCATATTCCCAAGCAGGAATTGCCGCGGGTTCTCAAGCAGCTGCATGGCACGTTGAAGCCTGGAGGCGTGCTGTTCAGCTCCAACCCTCGAGGTGAAAACCAGGAGGGTTGGAATGGGCCGCGGTATGGCTCTTATCACGACCTGGAGGCGTGGCGGGGCTTGCTGACCGAGGCCGGATTTGAAGAGCTGGAGCACTACTACCGGCCGGCCGGGTTGCCGCGGGAACAGCAGCCTTGGTTGGCGAGTGTGTGGCGTAAAATTTAGTGCCGCATCGCCTGTACCGACCTCATCGCAGGCAAGCCAGCTCCCACATTCGGAATGCATTTCACTGTGGGAGCCGGGCTTGCCCGCGATGGCGCCGTAACAGGCAGCGTTATTTCACCTGATACACCACCGGCTTCTCCCCCTCCACCAGCGCCGTCACACTGCGCCCGGCATACCCATCTTTCTGCGCGTCCGAAAAATTCGCCACCAACCGCGTCCCATCGGCGAAGGTGGTTTGCTGCAACAGTTTGTCCGCTGTCAGCCAGCGAAACTCAGTCATTGCCTGAGTCCCCAACCGTTGATGCAGCGGCCGAAAGAACCGGTCCTGGCGCTGAATCACCGGCAGCCTGTCCTTGAGTGTCGTCGCGCTCAGGTGATACAGCGGCGGTACGTTGTAGAGCAGTTGGGCCAGTTCATTTTCAGCCCGTACATTGCTCAGCTTGAGGTTGTCGAACAGCCAGTGATGAGTGGTGATCACCGAGCCATGGAACACCGCCTGATACAACGGCAGCCGCATCGTCGGGTCGAAATACACCGTGCGCAGCGACGCTTTCAACGGCACAGGCTTGAAGAACACCGCCGGCTGTTCCGCCGGGTACCAGTTGCCGACGTAATAGGGCGACTGCCGGTCGCGGGTCATGTCCCGGTCACCCCAGCCGATCACCGGAGTTTGCATACCATGGGCAAACATAATGCCCTGAGCGGTGACGGCGTTGCCGTCTTCGGAACCTGCGGGCAGTTTTAGCGAAGTGTTGATCCAGCGCGAGGCGTCGATATTGCCCTGGGCATTCTGCACCTGACTCATGGAGGCGCCGTCGCGGTAGCTGTCAAAGATCATGCTGGTGGCGTACGCATCGAGGAACCAGGCATTGAATCCGGCTGCGGCCTGCACCGCCTTTACCCGTGCTTCCAGCAACGGTCGCACACAGCGCGGGTCCGTGTAGTGGCCGGATTGTTGGAAACCGGCTTTCGGCTGGCCGTTCTTCAATATGATTGCGCAGTCACGGTACGCCTTGCCGCCCAGGTGGGCAGTGGCCCAATCCGGATTTTCGCTGGCCGACAGCGCCGTTTCATACGAATCGTAAGGCGCCATCAGATACCCGGCATCCACGCCTGCGCGAATCGCTTCGGGATGCCAGAGCCCGCCTTCCCAGCCATCACCCAGGGTCAACAGCAGACGCGAGAGCCCCGCGTCACGCAAGGCTTGGATAGTCGAATGCCCCCAGGTTTCGGGGCGATCACTCAAGGCTGAGGCGAAATCCACGGCCAGCTCGCTACGCAACTCGCCGTAGCGAGTGGCAAGGCGACTCATGTCGGGCTCTTCCACTTGCCAGGCTTGCCGGGCCTTCTGGTTGATGGCCGCATTGAGGCCGCGCAGCAACACGGTTTGCTCATAACGATTCAATGCGGTTGTCTGTGCGAGCACCTTCGCAGACTCTTTGTCCAGCAGCCTGCCAAGCTCATGGGTGCGCAGCCGTTTGATCAACGTTGGCCAATCACGGACATCATCCAGCGTCAGCAAGCCGTTGCCCCAGAGGTAAACGTGACTGGCGCCGAGCAATTTCACCGCCTCGGGGGTTTGCCGCAGCTTGTCCGCCAGCGGCTCGTAACGGCCCTGCTCCACCAACCATTGGCGATAATGCTTGGCCCCGGCCAATGGGTCTGCATCGCCCAGGTACAGGCGCAGCGTCATCGGTACGTCGGGGGCAAGGGTGGTGAATTCATGGGCCGCTGACAGCGCCAGACCCTGGCCGTCCGCTTGCCATTCAAGGCGATTGTTGTAAGGGTTGGTCAGCAGCCAGTTAAGCGTGAAGCGCCCGTGATCCAGGCCCCACAAGGGCAAGCTCAGGTCCTGGGTGGTATTGACTTCGCCGTGCTCAAGCAGGAACGCCTTCCACACGGGGTTATCAAAGGGCACATAATGCCCTTCAGCCAACGGCCAGATCAGCGCCTGGCCCATGGCCGTGGCCGGCTGGCGCAGCAGGGCCAATTCACCCGGCTCGCGGGCGCTGATAGACAGGGACAGTTCGCGCTGTTCAAGCCGGGCCGTCAGGCGATAGGCGCCGCTGTCCCATTGCCAGGAGACCTGTGCGGCATCAGCTTGCAACGCACTGACAGCGTGCACGGCGACACCGCTGGAGGCTTGTACCGGGGCCTCCCCCGCTGGCGTGACACGCAGCGCCAGGGTTGCAGGGTCGAGGTCAACGCGCCACAGGGCGTTTTCCAGCATGGTGGAGGCAAAGACTGAGGGCGCAAGAACAAGCGCACAGAGCACAAAGATGAGGCGCAGGCACTGCATGGGAATCGACCTGGACGGAGAAGTTAGGTCGAGAGGGTAAAACATGCAGACAGTGGCCGGGGCAACAAGTGGATCTTTCGGAAGCTTCCCACAGCCTCAAGCGAGATGAAGATCCAAATGTGGGAGGGGGCTTGCTCCCGATGGCGATGGGCCAGATACAGATGCACTGACTGAACCATCGCCATCGGGAGCAAGCCCCCTCCCACATTTTTAACCGCGCTGTTCCTGATGCTCTTGTTTGGGTTCGCGGATTTTGTACCAGGCCACATACAGCGCCGGCAAAAACAGCAGCGTCAGCAACGTGGCGATGATAATCCCGCCAATCATCGCGTAGGCCATCGGCCCCCAGAACACTTCTCGGGCAATCGGGATCATGCCCAGGCTCGCCGCTGCCGCCGTAAGCAGAATCGGCCGACGCCGGTGTTCGGTCGCTTCCACCACCGCATCCCACGGCGTATAGCCCGCCACTTCATACTCATGAATCTGCGTCACCAGAATCACCGAGTTACGGATGATGATGCCGATCAGCGCCAGGATCCCCAGGATCGCCACAAACCCCATCGGCGTACCGGTGGGGATCAACGCCAGCACCACGCCGATCAGCCCCAGCGGTGCAACGCTGGCCACCAGGAACATTTTCTGCACGCTGTGCAACTGGATCATCAGGAACGTGGCCATCAGGAACAGCATCAACGGCACCACACTGGCAATCGGGCCCTGGGCCTTGCCGCTTTCTTCCACGGTGCCGCCGGTGGCGACTTTGTAGCCCACCGGCAGGCCGTCACTGAATTTCTGGATGGTCGGCGCCAGTTGCTTGACCAGGTCGGTCGGCTGCATCTCATCGCGCACCGCGGCCTTGATGGTAATCGTCGGCTTGCGGTCACGACGCCACACCAGCGGCTGCTCCAACTCGTAACGCACCGTGGCAAACGCGAGCAACGGGATCGAGGTGCCGTTGGGCGTAACGATCTGCAGGTTCTGCAAGGTTTCCGGCGTACCGCGCTCGGCATCTTCGGCGCGACCGACCACATTGATCAGGTAGATATCGTCGTGCACCTGGGTCACCGCCGCGCCGCTGACCACGCTGTTCATCAACTGCGCCACGTCTTCCGACGACAGCCCCAGTTGCCGCGCCTTGTCCTGGGCGATGTCGACGCGTAGCACTTTGCCCGGCTCGTTCCAGTCGTAGATGATCTCGCCCAAGTGGGTGTTCTGGTCCAGCAAGGTCGCCAGTTCGATGGCGTGCTTGCGCACCTGGTCGGTGTCTTTACCGGAGACGCGGTACTGAATCGGCCGCCCGACCGGCGGGCCCATTTCCAGCGGCTGCACATAGCTGCCGATACCGACAAAATCATCGCGCAGGCGTTTCTGCAATCGCGCAATCAAGGCGCTGCGCTCCTCCAGGCCCTTGCTGACGATCACCAACTGCGCGTAGTACGGGTTCTCCAGTTGTTGGTCCAGCGGCAGGTAAAAACGGATCGCGCCCTGGCCGATGTAGGTGCTCCAGCGAGAAATGTCCGGGTCGTCCTTGATGATCGCTTCGAGGCGGTCAACCGCCTTGCGCGTCTCGTTGATCGAGGCGTTTTGCGGCAGGTTCAGATCAACCAGGATTTCCGGGCGATCCGATGACGGGAAAAACTGGTTCTGCACAAACTGCATGGAAAACACCGAGGCCGCAAACAGCGCCACGGTGATACCGATGGCCCACCAGCGGTTGCGCATGGCCCAGAGCATACCGCCATTGAACGCGCGACCAATACGCCCAGGCTCGGCGTTATGCGGCTTCACATTGGCGCTGAGAATATGCACGCCGATCACCGGCGCAAACAGTACCGCCACCACCCACGACACCAACATCGCCACGGCAATCACCGCGAACAGAGTAAAGGTGTACTCGCCCGCCGAACTGGCATTGAGGCCAATCGGCACGAAACCGGCCACGGTCACCAGCGTACCGGTGAGCATCGGGAACGCTGTTGAGGTGTAGGCGTAGGTGGCGGCCTGCTCCTTGGTTTCGCCTTTTTCCAGGCGCGTGATCATCATCTCCACGGTGATCATCGCATCATCCACCAACAGGCCGAGAGCAATGATCAAGGCGCCCAACGATACCCGCTGCATGGTGATGCCGCTGTATTCCATAAACACGAACACCAGCGCCAGCACCAACGGAATCGAGCACGCCACCACCAGCCCGGCGCGCATACCGAGGCTGATAAAGCTCACCACCAGCACGATAATCACGGCTTCGAACAACGCGCTGGTAAAGCCGCCGACAGCCTCTTCCACCACTTCGGCCTGGTCAGACACCTTGTGCACACCGACGCCCACCGGCAGGTCGGCAGTCAGCTCATCCATGCGCCCGTGCAGCGCCTTGCCGAACGACTGGATATTGCCGCCCTTTTGCATGGCGATCGCCAAGCCAATCGCCGGCTTGCCATTGAAACGGAACATCGGCCTTGCCGGGTCCACGTAACCGCGACTGATGTCAGCGATATCCGCCAGCCGATAGAAGCGGTCATTGAGGCGCAGGTTGACGTTGGCCAGGTCTTTCTCCGAAGCGAACTGCCCGGAGGTGCGCACCGAAATCCGCTCCGGCCCGGCCTCGATCACCCCGGCGGGCGTTACCGCATTCTGCGATTGCAGGCTTTGCACGACCTGGCGCTGGTCAATGCCCAATGCCGCCAGTTTGCGCGTGGAGAAGTTCAGGTAGATCACTTCGTCCTGCTGGCCGATCATCTCGACCTTGCCCAGCCCCGGCACCGAGCGGATTTCGGCGCGCACCTGCTCCACGTAGTCGCGCAACTGGCGCATCGACAAGCCGTCGCCAGTAAAGGCGTACACCGAGCCGAACACATCACCGAATTCATCGTTGAACGACGGCCCCTGCAAGCCCTGGGGGAAGGTGCCGCGAATATCATCGATCTTCTTGCGAACCTGGTACCAGATCTCCGGAATGGCCTTGGCGCTGGTGGTGTCCTTGAGGAACACGAACACCGTGGACTCACCCGGTCGCGTATAACTTTTCACGTAGTCGAGGGAGTCGAGCTCTTCGAGTTTTTTCTCGATGCGATCGGTGACCTGCTTGAGGGTTTCCTCCTGGGTAGCGCCCGGCCAGCGGGTCTGGATCACCATGGTCTTGATGGTGAACGAGGGGTCTTCTTCGCGGCCCAGGTTCATATACGAGAACACGCCCATCAGTAGCGCGACGAACATCAGGTACCAGACGAAGGACTGATGCTTGAGTGCCCAGTCGGATAAGTTGAAGCTCCCTTTCATCGCGGGCTGTCCTCGTCGATTTTGACTTTTTGCCCGGGTTTCAGGCTGTTCACGCCGGCGGTGACGATGCGTTCACCGGCTTTGATGCCGCCATTGACCAAGGCGCTGTCAGCATCCCGGCTGACCACACTGACGTCGCGTGGCTGCACGGTCTGGCTCTGGGTATCAAGCAGCCAGATGCGCGTCTTGCCGTCGACGTCCTGCAAGGCGCTCAAGGGCAATTCGATACGCGGCGTAATGGCGCTGCTCAAGGTCACGCTGATGGCCGTGCCCAGGCGGAACGCGGCGGGAGTGTCGGTCAGGCTCAGACGTGCGCGGCGGGTGCGCGTGGCGCTTTGGGCCTGGGGTTCGATCTCGCGCACGATGGCGGTGGTATGCACGCTGGGGTCCAGTTGCCCGGCGACCAGAAACACCACATCCGTCGGCAGGCGCTCGGCCAGGCCGGCAGGCAGGTCGATCACCGCCTCCTTGATGTCCGGGCGAGCCAGGGTCACCACCTGCTGCCCCGCGCTGACTACCTGGCCAGCCTCGGCATTCCAGGCGGTGACGATACCGGCGTGGTCAGTGTGCAGTTCGGCGTAATTGAGCTGGTCCTTGGCTTGATTGACCGAGGCGCGGGCCTGATCAAGGGTGGCCTGGGTGGTTTTCAGGTCAGTCTGCGCCACATCCAACTGAGCCTGGGCGCCGACGCCCCGGTTGAACAGCTCCTGCTGGCGACGGGCATTGGCCTGGGCATTGATGAACTGTGCCTGCACGCGGGCGAGGTCGCCCTGGGCGGCACGCAGTTGGTTCTGCTGGTCGGTGGGGTCGAGCACGGCAAGCAAGGCCCCCTTCTCCACCTCGGCGCCCACGTCGACGGCGCGACGGGCGATGCGGCCCGACACCCGGAAACCCAGGTTGCTTTCGTAGCGGGCCTGGATAGTGCCGGCGAAGCGGCCGAGGTTTTCCTGATCTTCAGCCTTCACTTGCATGGACAACACCGGGCGCACAGGTTCAGGCGGCGCCTCTTCCTTGGAGCAAGCCATCAGCAACAGGCTGGCGGCGACGATAACCGTCAGTTGCTTCATGGCTGGGCTCCTTGCTGGGCGATCTCGACTACCATGCCGGGGTGCAGCAATTGCCCACCGGCCACTACGACTTTTTCGCCGCCTTCAAGGCCCTCGCCAATAATCACCTTGCCGGTGAGGTAACGCGCCACCTTGACCTTGTGCAGCTGCGCCTTGCCGTCGGCATCCACCAGCCATACGGCAGGCTCGCTGAGGTCTTTGGTCAAGGCCGCCCAGGGTAATTCGATGCTGGCCTTGGCCGGGCCGTTGGCGGTGGCGCTCACCACCGAACCCAGCTCCATGCCTTTAGGCAGGTTTTGCAGGGCGATCTTCACTTGTATGGTGCCGGTATTGGCCGCTACTGCCGGGGTCACTTCCCGCACCTTGCCCACGGCTTTGATGCTCGGGTTGTCCAGCAGGCTGACGGTAATCGGCGCATCCGGCGGCGGCTCCACCAGCAGGGATTCATACACGTTGAACACCGCGTCACGTTCGCCATCACGGGCCAGGCTGAAGATCGGTACGGTGGCTTGTACCACTTGGCCGACTTCGGCCTGGCGCGCCGTGATGATCCCCGGTGCATCGGCGACCAGCGCCGTGTAGCCAAGTTGCTCACGGGCGTTGGCCAATTGCGCCTGCGCGGCGGCCAGGGCACTTTGGCTGCTGCGCAACGCGGCCTGGGCGGCGTCGTATTCGCTGCGACTGGTGTAGCCCTTGGGTAAGAGTTTTTCCTGGCGCACGAAGGCGGCGGCGGTCTGCTTGACCCGCGCCTGTTCGGCCACAACCTGGGCCTGGGCGGAATCGACGTTGGTTTGCAGGTCCTTGGGGTCAAGCTTGGCCAGTACTTGCTTGGCCGTTACTCGGTCGCCCACGTCCACCATGCGCTGAATGATCTTGCCACCCACGCGAAAGGACAAATCGGTCTGCACCCGCGCCTGAATATCGCCCGTCAGCGTGACCGCCGCGGCAAAATCCGCCGGCTGCACGGTTTGCACAAATACCCGTGAATGCTGCTTGGGCTCGGCTTTGTCTTGGCCACAGCCGCTCAGCAGCGCCAAGAGGCCAAGGCTGAAAATTAATGTCGAAGCGCGACCGCCCATGCAGGCTCCTTTTGCGTGATGCTCACGTACAAGTGTGTATGCGACTGTGAGCTTAGAACAGGGTTCCTTATCTGCATGGAGGATCCCATACTCCAATGGTTCCCCAGCCGATTAAATGCATATGCTGAAAACCCTCGCGGTGGCCAATTACCGCTCGATCAACAAATTGGTAGTGCCGCTGGACCGCTTGAACCTGATCACCGGGCCCAATGGCAGCGGCAAGTCCAACCTGTACCGGGCCCTGCGCCTGCTGGCAGAAACCGCCCAGGGCGGAGTGATCAATGCCCTGGCCCGTGAAGGCGGGCTGGATTCGACCTTCTGGGCCGGGCCGGAAACCATCAGCCGGCGTATGCGCACTGGTGAAGTACCGATCGAATCCAATGTGCGCCAAGGCGTCAAACGCCTGCGCCTGGGGTTTGCCGCCGAAGATTTCAGCTACGCCATTTCCCTGGGATTGCCGGAGCCCTGCGAGTCGTTTTTCAGCCTCGACCCGCAGGTAAAGAAGGAATGCATCTGGGCCGGCCACGTCTACCGCCCGGCCAGCCTGTTGGTGCAGCGCTCAGGTGCCATGGTGCGTGCCCGCGAAGGCCGTGCCTGGGATGTACTGGCGCAGCACACACCCAACTACCACAGCCTGTTCGATCAGGTCGGCAGCCTGCGCGGCTCGCCGGAAGTGCTGCTGTTGCGTGAAAGCATTCGTGGCTGGCGCTTTTATGATCACTTTCGCAGCGACGTGGACGCGCCAGTGCGCCAGCCCCAGTTGGGTACGCGTACGCCGGTGTTGCACCACGATGGCCGCGATTTGGCGGCCGCGTTGCAGACTATCCGCGAGATCGGCGACCCCGAGGCGCTGCAACGTGCCGTAAGCGATGCATTCCCGGGGGCGCGCCTGAACATTGAACCGTTGCAGGGCGGACGCTTTGCCATTGAGTTCTATCAGGAAGGCTTGCTGCGGCCGTTGTCGGCGGCGGAACTGTCAGACGGCACCCTGCGCTACTTGTTGCTGATCGCCGCACTGCTGACGCCACGGCCACCAACCATGATGGTGCTGAACGAGCCGGAGACCAGCCTGCACCCGGACCTGTTGCCGGCATTGGCGCGCTTGATTATCCAGGCGTCGAAGCAGTGCCAGGTGTGGGTGGTGTCCCATGCCAGCCGCTTGATTGCGGCGTTGCAGCAGGATGAGGGGTGCAATTCGATTGTGCTGGAGAAGGTATTGGGGGAAACGCGGATCGTGGGGCAAGGGATTCTGGATGGGCCGGCCTGGCATTGGCCGGAGTAGGTGGTGACTGTACCGGCCTCATCGGGAGCAAGCCCCCTCCCACATTTTGACCTGTATTCACACATCGGAATGTGTGAACCCGATCCAGTGTGGGAGGGGGCTTGCTCCCGATGAGGCCGGTGCAGCCAACACAAAAAGTCAGGTTTCAGCCCTGCCACTTCCCGCCTTCAACAATCACACTTTCAGGCTTGGTGTCATCGCTCAGTTCTTTGCGCACATATTGGTCATAGAGCTTGAGCAGAAACTTCTCCTCGCCCAGCTTCGCCAGCTCGGCATTCACCCAGTCGCGCAGTTCGGTATTGCCCTTCTTCACCGCCGGAGCAATCGGTGCTTCATCACCCAGCTTTTCTTCCAGCACACGGTAGCCCGGGTTCTGCTTGGCCCAGCTGAACAGCACCAGGTTGTCCTGGGCATAGGCATCGCCACGCCCGGCCGACAGCGCTTGCAGCGACTCGGAGTTTTTCTCGAACTTGAGCAGCTTCCAGTCCGGGTGGTTTTTGGTCAGCCAGATGTCGGCGGTGGTGCCGGTGGTGACAATGGTGGTGCGAGTGGCCAGGTCATCCAGGCTTTTTACCGTGCTGTCATTCGGTACAAGGGCCTGCACCGCGACTTTCAGGTTGGGGTTGGTAAAGTCCACCGCTTCCTTGCGCTCGGGCGTCACCGTCATGTTGGCGAGAATCAGGTCGACCTTGTCGCTTTGCAGGAACGGAATGCGGCTGGCGGGCTCAACGGCGACAAACTCCACCTTGTTTTCGTCGCCCAACAGGTCCTTGGCGAATTGACGGCCAATGTCAGTATCGAAGCCGACGTAGCGGCCAGCCTCGTCGACAAAGCCAAACGGTGGCTTGTCCGTGAAGACGCCAACGATCAGCTTGTCCCGCGCTTTTATTTTGTCGATGTAGCTGACAGCCGCGGGTTTTACCGGCTCTTCGGCCTTTTTATCGCAGCCGGCCAGCAAGGCGACGGCAAACAGTGGCAGCAGTAACTTTTTCATATCAGCTCCAGTTCCTTGATCTTTTTGGGCAGTGTTGAAACGAAGGAGAACTTCTCCAGGAACTGCTGCGCGCGTGCGGTCTGCGGGTTCGTAAAGAATGCCTCGGGGGTGTTGTGTTCGAGGATGCGACCGGCCTCCATGAACACCACGCGGTCAGCGACGGCGCGGGCGAAGGCCATTTCGTGGGTGACGATCAGCAGGGTCATGCCATCGCGGGCCAGGCCCTGGATCACTTCCAGCACTTCCTTGACCATCTCCGGGTCAAGGGCCGCCGTGACCTCATCAAAGAGCATGACCTGGGGGTTCATGCACAACGAACGCACGATGGCGATGCGTTGCTGCTGGCCGCCGGAGAGCTGGCGCGGGAACGCGTCGCGCTTGTCGGCCAGGCCCACGCGCTCCAGCAGTTTTTGCGCCTGCTCACGAGCCTCGCGGGGGTCACGCTTTTGCACTTTCAGCGGGCCGAGCAGGATGTTGTCGAGCACGCTCATGTGCGGGAACAGGTGGTAGCTCTGGAACACCATGCCGATGTCCTGGCGCACCTGGCGCCAGTCGGTGTTTTTATCCAGCAGCTCAACGCCTGCAAACCGCAGGCTGCCGCTGTGCGCGACTTCCAGCCCATTGAGGCAGCGCAGCAAGGTGCTTTTGCCACAGCCGCTGGGGCCGAGGATCACCACCACCTCGCCGCTTTGCACGCTCAAGTCGATGCCCTTGAGCACCTGTGCCTGGCCAAAGAATTTGTTGAAACCCTGGAACTCGATCAATGCGCTCATGCGTGGGCCCAGCGCCGTTCCAGCACCTTGGAGGCGGCCGACAACGGGTAGCAGATAAAGAAGAAAAACAGGAACAGCGCGCCGTAGATCAATACCGACTCGTAGGTACGCTCGATGATTTGCTGGCCGACCTTGATCACATCCACCACGCCAATCAGCACCGCAAGGGAACTGGTCTTGATGATGCGCGTGTAGACGTTGATGGTCGGCGGCGTCATGCGTTTAAGGGCCTGGGGCAGCAGCACGTAGCCGTACAACTGCGGGTCGGACAGGCCAATCGACAAGCCCGCTTCACGCTGGCCACGCGGCAGCGAATGCAATGCACCGCGCACCACCTCGCCGACTTCGCTGGCGCCCCATAGCGACAACACCAGCACCGCGCACCAGAAGCTCGGCAGGCTCACACCAAAGAAAATCGGCAGGCCGAAAAACAGCAGGTACAACCACACCAGCACCGGAATCGCCCGGAACAGCTCCAGGTAGATGCGCAGCACACCGTTGATCACCTTGTTATTCAAGGTGCGCAGCACGCCATACAGCACGCCGCCGACCGTACTGAAAGCGATGCTCAAAAACGAAATCGACAGGGTTTGCGCAGCGCCTTTGCCCAGTTGTGGCAACGACACCCACAGCAACTCAAGACCCGAACTGGCCATGCTGGAGCCTCCTTTCCAAACGGCTGAGCAGCAACGACAACGGCAAAAACAGCAGCACGCAAATCAGCGTCAGCACGGCGAGCATCTCGTAGGTCTTGTAGTAGAGGGCGATGTAGCTCTTGGTGGTGTAGAGAATCTCCGGCACCGCCACCGCGGAAACCACCGTGGTTTCCTTGAGCAGAAAGATGAAATTGGCGAACAACGCCGGCAGGCTGAGGATGCCGGCCTGGGGCAGAATCACATGGCGCAACAGCTGCCAGTCGGACAGGCCAATGGACTTGCCCGACTCGATCTGCGCCAGCGGCACCGCTTCCACACCGGCGCGCAACACTTCAGTGAGGTAGGCGCCGCCGAGAAAGGTCATGGTGATGATTGCCGCCCAGAACCCGGAGATATTCAAACCCAGGGCCGGCAGTGCGAAGTAGACGAAAAACAGTTGGATCAACAGCGGCGTGTTCCGCGCCAGCTCCACATACAGCGCCACCAGGCGCGACAGGTACGGCGTGCGAAACACCAACAAGGCTGCATTGATCAGCGCCACCATCAAGGAGGTGCCGATGGCGATCAGGCCCACTTGCAGGGTTACGCCCACCGCTTGCAGGAACGCCGGCAAGGTGCTGAGGATAAAAGCGAAATCGAAGGTCATGTGCAGTCCATATCGCCGCATGGGTAATGCTGCGAGCGCAATCCGTTCCGGCGTGGATAACGTCGGGTAGCGCGAACTTTAAAGGTATAAAAAGCAAAATTTAAATACCGAAAGAGCATATTGATATCACCCAAAAAACTAACCTTCGCCAGGGCGATCAATGTGGGAGGGGCAAGCCCCCTCCCACAAAAAAAACGCCGACGCTGTAGTAGCCGTCGGCGTTGAAACCTTGAAGGGGGTTTTGAGTTACATCAGAACGCCGGCACGACTGCGCCGTTGTACTTCTTCTCGATGAAAGCTTTGACTTCCGGGCTGGTCAGGGCCTTGGACAGTTTCTGGATAGCGTCGCTGTCCTTGTTGTCCGGGCGCGCTACCAGGAAGTTCACGTAAGGGGATTTGGCATCTTCGATGATCAACGCGTCCTTGGCCGGGTTCAGGCCGGCTTCCAGGGCGTAGTTGGTGTTGATCACATCCAGATCAACCTGATCCAGCACGCGTGGCAGCAGGGCCGATTCCAGCTCTTTGAATTTGAGGTTTTTCGGGTTGTCCTTGATGTCTTTTGGCGTGGACAACGCGTTGGTCGGGTCTTTCAGGGTGATCAGCCCGTTCTTCTGCAGTAGCAACAGGGCGCGTCCACTGTTGGAGCCTTCGTTCGGGATGGCCACGGTCGCGCCGTCTTTCAGATCTTCAATTTTCTTGATCTTTTTCGAGTAGCCGCCGATGGGTTCAACATGCACACCGACTACAGTGACCAGGTTAGTGCCCTTGCCCTTGTTGAAGTTTTCCAGGTACGGCAGGGTCTGGAAGTAGTTGGCGTCCAGGCGCTTCTCAGCGACTTGCACGTTTGGCTGCACGTAATCGGTGAAGACTTTGATCTGCAGGTCCACGCCTTCCTTGGCCAGGGTCGGCTTGATCAACTCCAGGATCTCAGCGTGCGGAATCGGCGTGGCCGCAACCACCAGCTTTTCGTTGGCCTGAGCGAAGCCGGCAGTCAGGGCAGCCGCCAGGGCGGTAAACAACAGAACCTTTTTCATGCAGTGTCCTTTTCTAACGACCATTTTTTATGTGAGGTGCCAGCGAAATGCTATCGCGGCGTAGGAAGGACAATACCTAGATTTTTTATTCCCGAACAATATCTTTTATTCACGTTGATATTCCATTTTGTTCATACAGGAAGGTACGCAGCGATTCGCGCTCGGTCGCACTGGCGCTGGCAAAAATTCGTCGCACTTGCTCCAGCGGCGAGCCGGCCACCGGCAGGTTCAAATGCTCGGGCAAGATTTCATCGCCACTGCTCACCAGCAAGGCAAAGTGAATGACGTTTTCCAGTTCGCGGGTATTGCCCGGCCAGGTGTGACGCTCCAGTACCTGTTGAGCGGCGTCGCTGATAAGCGGCACCGGCAGGTCCAGGCGCTGGCTGTAGATGCCGAGGAAATACTCGGCCAGAGACAAAATATCCCCCACCCGCTCGCGCAACGCCGGCAGGTCCAGCCGGCCTTCGCTCAAGTAATGAAACAGGCGCTCGTGAAACTTGCCAACGGCCACAGCCTGGGCCAGGTCGATGCTGGTAGCGGCCACCAGACGTACGTCTACCGGGCTGGGCTGATGGGCACCGACGCGGGTGACCTCATGATTTTCCAGGGCCGCGAGCAATTTCACCTGGATCGGCAGTGGCAAGTCACCAATCTCATCCAGGTACAAGGTGCCGCCGTTGGCAGAGCCAAACCAGCCAGCTCGACTGCTCGCTGCGCCGCTGTGGCTGCCGGCGGCATAGCCAAACAACTCCGCATCCGCATAGGTAGGACTGATGGCGCCACAGTTGACCGAGACAAACAGGCCAGTACGGTCACTGCCACGGTGGATGTGTCGCGCCAGCAGTTCTTTACCACTGCCGGTTTCACCGCGGATCAATACGGGTAAGGCGCGCGGCGCAAGGCTTTCCAATTCTTCACGCAGTTGGCGTGAGCGTGGGTCGACGAACACCAACGCCTTGGCGCGGATGCTCAGTGGGCTCTTTTCGGCATCGGGAAAGGTCAGCAAAGGCTGGCCGTAGGTTTCATGCAAACTCATGGCAGGCTCCCGCCCCAATCCACTCAGGGACGGGGCGTTGAAAAAATATCAGGCACTACGCCGAGCATGGTGCTCGAGGCGGCTCTGCAGGCGATAGAGATAGGCGAAACCCTGCTCCCAGCGGCGGTGGCCGGACTTCACATTGATATGCCCGGCGCCGGACAAAATGCCGGCTTCGGCCCCCCATTGACGCGCCAACTCCAGAGCCCGGGGCGCGCTGACGGCGCTATCGTTGTCGGAGCTGACCACCTGGCTGGGAAACGGCAGCAGGTCGGTGGGAATTGGTGCGAAGTTACGCAGGGCGGGGGCACAGGCTGCGCGCTCGACATCGGCTGGGGCTACCAGCAAGGCGCCGCGAACCTGACGCAAGAAATGCACGGGGGCAGTGGCCGCCCAATGAGCCACGGTGATGCATCCCAGGCTATGGGCAATCAGGATTACCGGTGTGCTGTCGGCGGCAATCGCCTCGGCCAGTGCAGCTACCCAATCCTCTCGACGCGGCGTCAGCCAATCGGCCTGCTCCACGCGAGCGCTGTTGGGCAGGCTGTGCTGCCAATGGGTTTGCCAATGATCTTCTGGCGATCCTTGCCAGCCCGGCACGATCAGATAACGAATCGACTCGCTGTGCATGGGTGTGCCCTCCTGCAGCTTTTAACGTTGCTGACCAGTATAGGGGCGCCCCAACAATCAAATAAGGAATAAAAAGGAATTTATTAATAACCAAAAACTCATCACATCATTTATTCGAATCCGACTCCCTTCCACATTCCAGAAAACCCAACCATTGTGCCCCCCGACACCATGGCATCGGGGGGCCGGTAATGTTGAGTTGGATAACCCAATGCTCAACGACCGCTACCGCTATACCGACTCAACGAGAATGATGCATAGAGTGCTCCGAGCCGATATCGACCCCAAATTTACGATTCATGGGCATATAGAAATCGCGTACTTCCGTGTACTTTTTTCCGAAATCTTCGGGCAAAAGAAGACGCGCATTCAAAAGTTCAGTCATGTCATCAACAAACGGGAAGAAACCATATTCCTCTTGTGCCACTACATCACCAAACATTCTCGGCCCGGTAACCTCGAAGATTTTCGTTTCGTACTCTTTATAGGCTTGCCGTTCTATGTCTGTCGAACCTTCTCTTAAAAACGGACGATTATTGTTAAACCACGACTCGTTGGCTTTGAACCGCTGATATGACTCCTCCAGAATCTTGTCAAATAATGGATTGTCTGCATGGCTTGCGAAATTACTTGTATTGAACCCATTGAAATCCGCTCCCTCATAAGTAATGGGCGAGTTCATCAATAGATCACTTGGTGTGGCTTTCAGCGTGACATCCCCCACGTTGAAGGTCAGCGTGTCATCCGTATCCAGGTATATTCCACCGTGCTTCTTTATCAGTGCAACGCGCATCACATCCGATGAAGCCGCTAAATTTTGCCCTTGACCTGATCTAAAATACTGATACATCTCTCCATATTTACTTGCCGTTAGCTCTCGAAAAGCTTCATCCTCTTTCAGATCATGCACCTCCAGCCCACCCACTTTGTGATCCAGAGCAGATTTTATTTTCTGAAACGCACTCCCGCTGTTTGCATCCACGTGAACGACAGACTTGTAACCCGGGCTTTTCCTGGCGTTCTCAATAATGTTCTGGATTAAATGCTCCGGCATTTCATTGCCAGCCCAAAAATAATGAATGACTTTGGGCACTTCTGTCGTGCCGGATGGCAGCGACGGCAACCGCGGCAACTTAAGCGTCTTACTTATCATCGAAGGAGGTGCGTTTTTATTCCCTTCGATCGCTTCGGCTTTAGTACCACCCAACCATCTTCCTCGGCCTTTACGCCAATAATATACGTCATTCACTTGACCATTTTCGTTGAGCCCACGCCAGAGGCGTGCCTCAACGTCATAAGTGACTTTAGTACCGTACTGCCCGACAAAAACCATGTAGTCCTGAGAAAACATTCGCTGCACGTCATCCATGGGGACCGTGAACTCATCGAGGATAACGGGAGGCGTAGTAGGCCCCATTGGGTAGCCGATATGCCCATTGACTCGTCGTGGGGGATTGAAGAATGGACGCTCCTGTTCAGCCACTTGAGTGGGCGCCTGGGCTGCGGCGTCAACCCCTGCTGTAACGCCCCCGTTGGCCATTCTCTCTGTCATCGCTTTCGCCAGCGGCGCCCCCGCATGGGTGACCAAGGGCGGTATCGCGTTCAGTACTCCAAATACAATCCGGTCAGAACCCGTGGCCTTTCCTTTGACGGCATCATCAATACCGATACCTGTTTGAGTGGCTCCGGCTGCCATGAAAAAAACATCCAAGCCTATCGCTACTTCCGGCATGACCAATGCCAGAGGCGTCATGAACATGGCAACCTTCGTGGCCTCTTCCACACCTTGCAAGACTTTGTTCTTGGTGTAGTCACCATCGCTGACGATCGCGTTTTCTGCATCCGAATAAGACCGCGCCTTTTGCCGGACCTTGACCGCTTCAAAAGGGTCGCTGCGCAAAGGCTCAACCGAGATAAAGCGATCGGGCACCCAGCCGTTGATCCTTGCAAGGAAGCCGTTGCCAGATACTTGCGCATTGGACCAATGTGCCATCCCGTCCAAGGATTGACGCACACCGTCTGCCAACAGCTTTTGGGCCTGGTCCTTGAGGGAAAAATGCGTCAGCAGTGATTCAAGTTTCACAGGATCAGTGGCTTGCTTGGCCAGCCAGATATTCATTTGCTGTGGGTTATCGAAACGATGTATCGGCGAGGAGTTACCAGGGATGTAAAGCAAGGTCAGCTGGGTTTTGCGATCGGTCACACACATCAAGTCGGTTGACTGCAGGCCATTGATGCTCAGCAACCCGATATCCAGGTTCGGATCCTTGACGGCAGGTGCTGAAAAGTCCTGAACCGTCAGCTCGGACCATTCCTTTTGCGCAACAGGCCCCAACGCCCTCTGGGCGAGTGCCGCCTCGGCTGGGCCAAGCGTGCCTTCCAAGCGCTGTAGGTTGATCGCTTTAACAAAGGATATTTTACTCAATGAAGCATAGGAACTACTGTGCTTGTCCCAAAACCCGTCAAGGGTGTTCTTGTAAAGTTTGGTTCGGTCTGTATCCCAGACCAAGGCTTTGAAGTCTTCAACAGGAATGGACACTTGAGTGTCTGCACTATACAGCGCAGAACCTGGGGAACTCGGCTCTCGGTAAATAGCTTGTCGACTGTGTGCTTCCTGCACCCAACCGTCAACTTTATTGTAAATATAAACTGCCGGCGAAAAATACTTGGCAATCTTTACAAACCAGCCCTCATTATCCTCAATCGTTACATCTTGTCTGTTTTTCAACGCCGCTTGTGTCAGCGTTATTTTTTCCACAACATCTTTATCATCTTTACCATTATCTTTAAACGTAACCAGATACGTTTTATCAGGATCAACGTCGACGCCCCAATGTTGTTTTATTTTCGCCGAGAGTATCGTCGAAATTTCTTTCTCGGGAGAAATGTAGTCAAAAGTGTGTGTGCTGATATAAGCATCTATTTCAGGGTTTGGTTTCAACACCGGCGCCCCGGCCTTTGGCGCTTTACTCTCTCGATAATCAGCGCGACTTAATGATTTTTTGGGAAGCGGATGCTGCACACCCGGCCTATCAGGCCGCGAATAAATCCTTGCAGGGGGGGTTTCTTCGAGCTGAGGGGGAGTTAATTGTGGGTTAACAAATGCACTTACCGAATGAATAGGAAAGCGTACGTTCATGCAACTTCTCCATTAGTTAAATTTCTCCATGCGCCGACTAGAGTAATCATACTGTTGTGAATTGCACGCCCAGAAATATTCAAATACGTGAAAATTCTTTTCCCCTATAAACACTGTAACCACAAAATAAAAAAAGGCCGCACCCTGCCAAGGAAACGGCCCAAAAAAAACGTGTCGCGGCGGATGAAACTAACGTGCGGTAATCACCGACAATTTGGTAATCCCCGCACGTTCAATCGACGCCATGGCGCGTGCCACTTCGCCGTAGTTCACTCCATTGTCAGCCTGCAATTGCACCCGCACATCGGGGTCCTTGGCCTTGGCCGCCTGCAGGTTGAATTCCAGCAGGTCCGGCTGGATTTCGTCCTTGTTGATAAACAGTTTGCCGGCGCCGTCGATGCTCACCACCAGCGGGTCTTTCTGCTCGACAGGCGCCACGGCCTGGGTCTTGGGCAGGTTGATCGGGATCGAGTTGGTCAACAGCGGAGCGGTGACGATAAACACCACCAGCAGCACCAGCATCACATCCACCAGGGGCGTGACGTTGATCTCGCTCAGGACCTCATCACTGTCTTGCGTGGAGAAGGCCATGTCAGGACGCCTCCTTCACTTTTTGCGGGCTGGCGGCGCTGGCTTTGGTCAGTGTCGGGTGCAACAGCACGCGGAATGAGTTCTTCTGCGCCAGGCTGTAGAAGTCGTGGGCAAAGTCATCCAGGTCTGCCGCTGTCAGCTTCAGGCGGCGCAGGAAATAGTTGTAGACCAGCACCGCAGGCACGGCCACGGCGATCCCCACGCCGGTCGCCACCAGCGCCGCACCAATCGGCCCCGCCACGGTTTCCAGGCTGGCGGACCCGGCGGCGCTGATCCCCTTCAGGGCTTCCATGATGCCCCACACGGTGCCAAACAGGCCGATGAACGGCGAGGTGCTGCCGATACTGGCGACCACAGCCAGGCCGGTCTCCAGGGAGCGGCGCTCGCGCACGATTTGCTGGCGCAGGGCGCGTTCGAGGCGGTCCTGATGATTGATCGCCTGGCTTAGATCCGCAGCGTGAGGGGTATCGCCCACCTGGATTGCGGCATAGCCGGCCTGGGCCACACGCGCGGCGGCGCCGGGCTGGGTTTCGGCGAGTTCGGCGGCTGAATCGAGGCTCGATGCCGCCCAGAACTGTTTGTGAAACTTGCGATCCTGGGCCTTGAGGCGACCGAACTGCACGCCCTTGAGCAAGGCCAGGCCCCAGGTGGCGACCGAAAAGATCACCAGCAGCCAGATCACCGCGCTTTCGATGGATTCAAGTGGAGACGCTAATGCCATGATGTTTTCCCTCTTGTGCAGGTCGCGGCGTGTGCACACCGCGGCCGAATAATTAATGAATCTTGAAGTCGATCGGTACGCTGACCCAGCCGTCCTGGGCCACATCCCCCTGCTTGGCCGGTACGAAGCTCCAGCGCTTTACGGCGGCCAGTGCGGCGTCATCGAGCTGCTGGCGCCCGCTGCTTTTCTGCACCTGAATCTCACCCGGTTTACCGCTGGCCAGCACATGCACCCTTAACAACACCGTGCCTTCCCAACCGCGTCGCTGAGCCAGTGACGGGTACTCCGGTGCCGGGTTTTTCAGGTACGCGGCGTTGGCCGAAGCCGGCGTCACCGGCGCTGGCGCTGGCGCTCGCGCCGCAGGTGCGGGCGGAGCAGGTGGGGCTGGCGTCGGTGGCGCAGGCGGCTGCTCGACGGCTTTGGGGGCCGGCTTGGGCTCAGGTTTCGGCGCGGGCTTGGGCTTGGGTTTCACAATAGGTTTGGGCGGCGCCGGCTTGGCCGCCAACTCATCCACCACCGGCGGTGGCTCGACCACAGGCGACGGCGGTGGTGGCGGTACAGGCGGTGGCGGTTCAACCACCGGCGGCGCCGGCTGGGAAAATTCGATGGTCATCGGCGGAATTTCCGGCGGCACAATCGGCAGCACCGGCGTGGGTTTCTGGCTCACCCAATAGATCACAGCGCCGTGCAGCGCCAACACCAGCAACCCGAGCAAAATCCCTTCGCGGCGGCTGGAAAAACGCTTCGGGGTCTTCTGCAGGCGCAATTGCCCCAACGGCGCGCGATGCGGCCGGCCAAGGTCGACCAACTCACCACTCGGTGCCTGGCGCCATTGCGCCTCGGGTGCACTGGCGGCGGTCTGGACATTGCCCATTGATTCACTCCCTACGGTTTTGAAAAACCGACGGGCCAGCGTGCAGCCCCGTCGAGGGCTGAATCATCGGGGCCAGACACTTATCTCTTAAAGTAATCTTTAAAGTTATATATAGAACAAAAACGCATAAATGAAACAACCGCTGACGTCAAAGCCACGTGACTCGGGGCCTGGCGCCAGACCCTTGTTTTTCAATTCTTTAAAGGCATACAAAATATTCAGCAAAGGTATGGCTCAGTGCGGATTTCCACTGCACAACGCCAGCAATTCTCCCAACAAACTCTGGCCCGCTGCGCCCAAACCACTGCAGCCATACAGGGCCAATCGCACACCATGAACAGGCGGCAGGCCACTCTCTGGGCCGAGTATGCAATGGCCCGGTTGCAACACCCGCTCCGGCAACAGGCTGATGCCCAAGCCTGCCGCCACCGCTGAACACACGCTGGCCAGGCTGGCGCTGGAGTAGCCGATGCGCCAACGCCAGCCGGCCCGCTCAAGATGGTGAAGCATGTCGTTGCGGTACAAGCCGCCCACCGGGAAAGCCACCAGCGGCAGCGGGTCGCGACCCAGCGCCGGGGTGCTCAGGCTGTCGACCCAATACAAGGGCTCCGGCCACGACGCCACACAGTCGTCGCTGTCGCCCATCTGCTTGACCAGCAACACATCGAACTCACCGCTCCGGTACTGGCGCTGCAATTCAGGGCCCAGACCGCTGGTGACTTCCAGCCGCACCCGTGGATAGGCCACGACAAACGCTGAAAGCAGCGGCATCAGGCGCTCGGCGGCAAAGTCCTCCGGCACGCCGAGGCGCAACACACCGTCGCTCTGCTGGTTGATCAGCACGTCGGCGGCTTCTTCGTGCAGCGCGAGAATACGGCGCGCATACGCGAGCAGACGCTCACCCTCGGCGGTAGCCACCACGCGGCGCTGGTCGCGGTCCAGTAACTGACAAGCCACTGCGTCTTCCAGCCGGCGGATCTGCTGGCTGACAGTGGACTGGGTCAAATGCAGGCGCTCGGCGGCGCGGGTGAAATTGCCGCAGTCCACCACGGCGACAAAACTGCGCAACAACACGGGATCGAACAACGTCATCACCATTGCGTTTGCCACTGATTGGCATGTTTATATTTAATTTCAGCATACCCCGGTGGCTGACCATACTTCACCTTTCATCGCGCCCGGGGGGCTTGTATGACCAACGATCAACCACACCTGCAACGCGCTATCGCCTTGGCCCGCACCAACGTCGCCCAAGGTGGCCGCCCCTTCGGCGCGGTGCTGACGCGCAACGGTGAAGTGCTGGTGGAAGCCGTGAATGAGATCCACCTGACCCAGGACCCCACCGCCCACGCCGAGCTGCTGGCGATCCGTGCAGCGAGCCGGCTGCTGGGTGCACGCCTGGACGGCTGCGTGATCTACGCCAGCGGCCAGCCTTGCCCGATGTGCCTGAGCGCCATGTACCTATGCGGTTTAGAACGGGTGGTGTTTGCCGCCAGCAACGAAATGGCCGAGCCGTTCGGCCTGTCGACCGCAGCCATTAGCCAACAGGTCGGCTTGCCCATCGGTGCGCAACGCCTGCCCATCCAGCACCTGCCCGACCCAGCAATGACTGCGCTGTATCACCAGTGGAAAACCCTGCATGACCCTGAATAAATCCCTTGCCGGCTGGGGCCTGCTGCTGGTGCTCGGCCTGAACCTGCGCCCCATCCTCAGCTCCATCAGCCCGTTGCTCGGCGAGATTCGCCAGGCCACCGGGCTGAGCTTCCAGAGCAGCGCCTTGCTCACCAGCCTGCCGGTGATCTGCATGGGGTTGGTGGCATTGGTGGGCGTACGGGTGGAAGCCCGCTTGGGCGAACGTCGCGGCATCGCCTTGGGCTTGTTGATGATTTTGCTGGCGTGCCTGGCGCGCTGGTTGATGGGCCAGGCTTCGGCGCTGTTGGTTACCGCACTGCTCGGTGGCGCGGGCGTGGCGCTGATCCAGGCGCTGGTGCCGGCGATGATCAAGCGCGAATTTAATTACCGCGTGCCGGTGGCGATGGGCGTGTATTCGGCCTCGCTGATGGCCGGTGGTGGGCTGGCGGCGCTGCTTAGCCCTGTGGTGGCCATGCATTTCCAGCAATGGCAGGCGGGCCTGGGGGTGTGGTTGTTGCCGGCGCTGGGGGCATTGCTGCTATGGGCCTGGCTGCCGCTGGGTGCCGCGCGAAACCCACAACAGGCACCTGCGTTCAAAGGGTTGCGCAACCGGCGCGCCTGGCTGCTGGCGCTGTATTTCGGCCTGGTCAATTGTGGCTACATGAGCATGGTCGCGTGGCTGCCCGCCTACTATCAGCAACTGGGCTGGGGCGTGTTGCCCAGCGGTTCGTTGCTGGCGTTCATGACCATCTTCCAGGTGATCGCCGCACTGTTGATGCCGGTGCTGGCGCAACGTGGGATTGATCGGCGCCCGTTGCTGAGCATCAGCCTGCTGGCGCAAACGGTCGGCTACCTCGGCCTGCTGATGGCGCCACAGCAATTCCCACACCTGTGGGTAGCGCTGATCGGCTTCGGCCTGGGCGCATGTTTCGCCCTGAGCCTGCTGCTGACCCTCGACCACCACCGCGACCCACGCCAAGCCGGGCAGCTGGCGGCATTCGTGCAAGGCGTAGGCTTTCTGATCAATGCACTTTCGCCGTGGCTGACCGGCGCGCTGCGCGAACTCACCGGCAACTTCGTCAGCGCCTGGATGGTGCTGACGGTGACCGTGGTGGCGATGCTGCTGGTGACGCGGGTGTTCAACCCGGCCACCTATCGCACTGACCTAGAAGTCGTAGCGCCCAGTCACGCCTAGGGTGCGCGGCGTGCCCAACAGGCCCTCGTAACCGCCGTTACCGCCGGTCCACAGGGTGGTGTAGTAGGTTTTGTCGAAGGCATTTTTCAGCCACAGCGACACGTCCCACTGCCCCTGCTCATAGTCACCGCGCAGGCCGGTGGACAGGTTGACCACCGCATACGCCGGGATCTGCCCGTAGTCGGAATCTTCCACCGTGCCCACCGCCTTGGAACGGAACGCGTAGCTGGCGGTGACGTAGGGTTCCAAACCGTTAGCCAGGTTCCATTTGTATTCGCCGTTGGCATTGGCGATCCACTTGGACGCGCCCACCACTTGATGGCCCGTGAGGTCGCAGGACGCCGGAGCACCAGGGCGCAAGCTGGTTTCGGGTGGGCACGGTGCATCCTTGTACGACAGGTAGCTCACGTCGTTGAACGAGCCGTTGATATTCAGGGTCAGGCCCTTGATCGGCACCAGAGTGCTTTCCACTTCCACGCCCCGCGAACGCACGGAACCGGCGTTGGTCAGGTATTGCACACGGTTGTCCTGGTCGTAGGCGTTGGTCTGGTAGCCGTTGACCTGGGTCCAGAACAGGTTGGCGTTGAGTTGCAGGCGGCGGTCCCACAACGTGCTCTTGAAACCCAACTCGGCGTTGTTGGCGCGCTCGGTGCCGATCAGTAACGAGTCGGCCCCGGCCGTGGGTGCAGACCCTACCGCCAGGTTGACCCCACCAGACTTCTCGCCATGGGACAGCGTCGCGTAGCCCAGCAGGTTGTCATTGAAGTGATAACTGAGGTTGAGCAGCCCCGAAGGGGTGGCGCTGTACTGCGTCAGGTCGCCCGAGTCATACGCCCCGGTGCGCCCCCGCCGTGCAGTGGCCCCCGCACCGCTCACCGCAGCACCGCCCAGCGGCGCATTGCGCGTGACCCAGGCGCTTTTTTCTTCGTAGGTGCCGCGCAGGCCGGCGGTAAAATCCAGGCGCTCGGTGAGGTGCCAGGTGCCTTGGGCGAACAGGGCAAAACTGTCGGTGCGGATATGCCCGTTGCCGACGCTGCTCACATTGCTCAAAGCGCCGTTCGGCGTGCCGTTCCAGATATCGGCCTTGGGGCCGTAATAAGCGAAGGATTTGTTGTCCAGGTCGGAGCCGAAGTAATAGGCGCCGAGCACGTAATCGAAGAAGCCGCCGGTAGGCGATGCCAGGCGAAACTCCTGGGACCACTGCTTATCTTCCACTGAGACCCCGGCGTTATACGACGCCGGTACGTTGAGGCCGTCATCATTGCGTGGGGTGAAATTCCACCAGCGATAGGAGCTCACCGACGTCAGGGTGAAGTCACTAGGCAGCGTCCAGTTGGCCTCCAGCGAGGTACCACCCTGGAACACGGTGACATGCTGGTCGTTGTCCAGGTTGACCTTGCGATGGGTGCCATCCACCAGGGTCGCCCCCGCTGCGTTGGCCCGGGATTGATACAGGTTGGTGCCATTGATGGTCGGCCCGGTGCTGTACAGCACGCGGGTGCCGGCGCTGGAATCCTCTTCGTTGTAATCACCGATCCAGCGCAGGTTGAACGCCTCGTTGGGCTTGTACAACAGTTGCCCGCGAAAGCCCTGGCGCGAACCGCCGTTAAGCTCATGGCCGTCGTGCTCGTTCTTGATGTCGCCGTCGCTGCGGGTGCGATAGGCCGAGAAACGCCCCGCCAGGTCCTCGGTGAGTGGGCCGGAGATCGTGCCCTTGGTCTGGAAATAACCGTCCTCGCCCAGAGAGGTTTCGATGCTGCGCTCCGGGGTAAAGCTCGGTGCGCGGGTGCTGATGTTGATGACCCCGGCGGTGGTGTTCTTGCCGAACAACGTCCCTTGCGGGCCACGCAGTACTTCAAGCTGCTCGATGTCCATCAGGTCGAACACCGCCATGCCCGGGCGCCCGAGATAGACGTTGTCGATATACAACCCCACGCTGCCTTCCAGGCCATCGCTGGCCGGGTTGTTGCCCAGGCCGCGAATCGACACGCTGGACTGGCGCGCGTGCATGTAGGCGACGTTGACGCTGGGCACCAGTTGCTGCAAATCCTGGATGCGGTACACCCGCTGGGTTTCCAGCGCCTGGCCGCCGACCACGCTCATGGGCGTTGGCACGGCCTGGGCACTTTCGGTACGCCGCCGGGCCGTCACGGTGACGGTTTCCAGTTGGCCACTGGCGCTTTCGCCCTTGCCGGCAGGCGCGGGTGTTTCAGCGGCCTGGGAAGGCGACCAACTGCTGCTACCGGCCACCAGCATCGCCAGCGGCAAGGACTTGAACAGACTCATAAGCGGCTCCAGAACCCGGAGATATCCGTCGCCAGATATTCCTAAAGGTTATTTATTTATGTTTTTACGAACATTTACTGCATAAGAGATAGCCTTTATAAGGAGTCGACCTAATGCATAGCCAATGCATTTCCCGGATATTTTTGATGTGAAAAATGCATATCGATTTGCGCCAGCTTCGCCACTTCATCGCCCTCGCCGAGCAACGCAGTTTTGTCGCGGCAGCCTTGGCCGTGAACCTGTCGCAGTCGGCGTTCAGTCGCAGCATCCAGGCCCTTGAACACAGCGCCGGCTGCCAGCTGGTAGACCGTGGCCGCAAGGACCTGGCGCCCACCAAGCAAGGTCAGGTACTGCTCGAACATGCCCGGCGCCTGGTCAGCGGCGCCCAGCAATTGGCCAACGAGATCAGCCAGTTCAACGGCCTGGAAGCCGGCGAGCTGCGCTTCGGCTGCGGCCCGGCCCCGGCAGGTGGGTTGATCCCGCGCGCCATCGGCAGTTTTATCGGGCGCTACCCCAAGGCCCGCGTGCAGTTCCAGGTGGATGACTGGCAAAGCCTGGGCAAACGCCTGCTCAGCGAAGAGTTCGAATTCTTCGTCGCCGACACTCGCCACTTCGAAGCCAACCCCGACTACCACACCCACCGCCTGCGCGCCCGTCGCTGGTATTTCTGCTGCCGCGCCGGCCACCCCCTGGCCGGCCGCGAAAGCATCCGCGCCGATGAACTGATGAGTTATCCGCTGGCGGTCACCATTCGCCCGCCGAACCTGCGCAAGGTCATCGCCGACCTCAGCGGCCGGCCCGATTACCAACCCAATGTGGAGTGCGAAAACGGCTATAGCCTGATGGGCGTGGTGCTGCGCTCGGATGCCATCGGCATCGTCAGCGCCAACAGCGATGTGCTGCACATGGCGCGGGGCGAACTGGTGTGTTTGAAGATCGATGGCCTGGATGAAAACCTGGAGGAGCGCTACACCCGCTACGGGATTGTCAGCCGTGCGGGGTATCGATTGTCGCCGTTGGCGGAGGCGATGATTGAGCAGATCAAGGAGATTGATACCTTGGATGAAGAGGTGTGTGCACTGGAGAATGTCGCCGTCTGAACTGGCCTTTCGCGAGCAAGCTCGCTCCCACACTTCAAATGCGTTCCAAATGTGGGAGCGAGCTTGCTCGCGAAAGCGCCGGTGGCAACACCCATGCATTCATTGCATGGAACCCAGTCCCCAAATGCACTTGCCAGAGCACCCCTCGAACGGCGAAAAAAACCACCTGTCCTCCGTTCGGTAAATTCCCATGTCTGATCCCAAACCCGTGCGCAATGTGCTCTACATCATGTGCGACCAACTGCGTCGCGATTACCTGTCGTGCTACGGCCATGCCCATCTGCACACGCCGAATATCGACCGCCTGGCCGCTGCCGGTGTGCGTTTCAGCCGTGCCTACACCCAGGGCACGATCTGCGGCCCGTCGCGCATGTCGGCCTATACCGGGCGTTACGTCAGCAGCCATCAGGTGGCATGGAACGCCGTACCGCTGCCGCTGGAAGAGCTGACGATTGGCGACTACCTGCGCCCCCACGGCATCCGCACCGCACTGGTGGGCAAGACCCACGCCACGCCGAACCTGGAGGCGTTGCACCGCCTGCATATCGACCCCGACAGCGCCCAGGCCGAACAGCTCAATGAGGTGGGCTTTGATGCGTACCTGCGCCACGACGGCATCTATCCTGACAGCCCGCTGTTCGACGACAAACGCGAGTCGGCGCCCTACACCCAGTACCTGCGCGAGCAGGGCTACGGTGGTCGCAACCCCTGGCATGACTGGGCCAATGCGGCCCAAGGTGAAGACGGTGAAGTGCTCAGCGGCTGGCACATGCGCAATGCCGGCAAACCTGCGCGGGTGGCCGAGGAACATTCGGAAACCGTCTACACCACCGACCGCGCCATCGACTTCATTAGCGAACAAGCAGAACAGCCATGGTGCCTGCACCTGTCGTATATCAAGCCGCACTGGCCCTACATCGCGCCGGCGCCGTATCACGCGCTGTACGGTGCCGAGCATATCCAGGCGCCCATTCAACCTGGGCAAACCAGCGATCACCCGGTGTACCAGGCATTCCGTCAACACCAGGAGAGCGTGAATTTCTCCCGCGACGCAGTGCGCCTCACAGTGATTCCCACCTACATGGGCCTGATCAAACAGATCGACGATCAACTCGGGCGGCTGTTTGATTTCATGCAAAGCACTGGCCGCTGGGACGACACGCTGATCGTGTTCACCAGCGATCATGGCGACTTCCTCGGCGATCATTACCTCGGTGAAAAAGAGTTTTTGCTGGAGCCTGCGGTGGGTGTTCCCTTGATCGTGCGCGACCCACGGGCCAGTGCCGATGTCAGCCGTGGCAGCGTGGACGCACGCCTGGTGGAAACCATCGACGCCCTGCCCACTTTCCTCGACGCTCTGGGCCTGCCCGCAGCCGACCATCGCCTCGAAGGCCGCTCGCTGATCCCGCTGTTGCACGGCGAGCAACCCACCTGGCGCCACTACGCCATTGCCGAATACGACTACGCCTTCCAGGCCCCGGCCCGGGAACGCCTGGCGCAGCCCGTCGACCGTTGCCGCATGACCATGGTGCGCAGCGAACGCTGGAAGTACCTGGCCTATGACGGCTTTCGCCCGCAGCTGTTCGACCTGGAAAACGACCCGCAGGAAATCCACGACCTGGGCAGCGATCCCGCCTATGCCCAGGTGCGCGAGACTCACTTGGGTTATCTGTTCGAATGGCTGCGTGGGTTGAAGCGGCGTACCACCATCAGCCACACCGAGATCGAAGTGCGCGGGCAATGGTTTCGCTATGGTGAGCCGGAGGCGGAAAAAGTGGTGCAAATTGGGGTCTGGTAAACGCCACAAATCCAATGTGGGAGGGGGCTTGCTCCCGATAGCGGAGTATCAGTCACAGCATTTTTGACTGGCCCACTGCTATCGGGAGCAAGTCGAATCGTCGCACCGCCCCTCCCACATTTTGATCTCCAACTGGTTTAGAGACCTTTGGTGGTCTGGCTGCGCTGCCCCTGCACACCCACCGGCACATCACCCTTGAGCGTGACCCGGCGCACGATGCGCTCTTGGGTGCCATAGTCGTCCACCGCGTAATGCTGGGTGGCACGGTTATCCCAGATCGCCACGTCACCGGTATTCCAGCGCCAGCGTACGGTGTTTTCCAGACGCGTGACGTGGCCTTGCAGCAGGTTGAACAGCTGGGTCGACTCCGCCTGGGAATAGCCTTTCAGGCGCTTGACGAAGTGCCCCAGCAGCAGGGTTTTCTCACCGCTGACCGGGTGCACACGCACCACCGGGTGTTCGGTTTCGTACACTGTCGAAGTGAAGACCTTGCGGTATTCCTCCAGCTTCTCCACCGCCACATCCGGCTTGCGTGCGGCGTAGTCGTATTCGTTGCTGTGCACCGCCCATAGGTGGTCAGCCAACGCACGCAGCTCGACGCTGAGGTCGTTGTAAGCGGCGGCGGTATTGGCCCAGACGGTGTCGCCGCCGGACGCTGGCGCCAGCACCGAACGCAGGATCGAAGCTTTCGGGTAGGCATCGACGAAAGTCACGTCGGTGTGCCAGGAGTTGGCGCGCTGACCACGGGTGCCATCCAATTCCATCAGAAAGCGCGTGCCGTCGCGCACCGGCACCGTAGGGTGTGCAATCGGCTCACCAAGCAGGTGGGCGAAGGCTTCCTGGCTCTGGTCATCGAGATGGGTTTGCTCGCGGAAGAAGATCACTTTGTACTGCACCAGTGCCTGCTGGATGGCCTCGACGGTGGCGGTATCCAGGTCACCGGATAGTTTGATGCCACGGATCTCGGCGCCGATACGACCGGCCACCGGGTGGATGTCGAGCGCGTGGGCGATGGGTTGAACAGCTAATGCGGCGTTGCTCATTGTGATGACCCTCATGTGCTTGCTGATGGTGGAGATGCTTTCCAGCAACGCTCTATCCATATGCATTTTAGATCTAGCAAATGAATCAATGCTTCGTTGACGGAATAAGAGCTTGCATTTAAAACCTCAGCTTGCTCGGTCGCAAATGCCTTCGACCTATTTTTAAAATGCCGGGAAAGCATATGGATCTTCGCCAACTGCGCTACTTCATCGCCCTTAACGAACACCGCAGTTTCGTGCGTGCGGCGGACGCCATGGGCATCACCCAACCGGCGTTCAGCCGCAGCATCCAGGGGCTGGAACAGGAGTTTGGTTGCCTGCTGGTAGACCGCGGCCACAAGGACCTGCGCCCCACACCGGAAGGTCAGGTGGTGCTGCAACATGCCCTGAGCCTGGTGCATGGCGCAGCGCTGCTGAGCAGTGAAGTGACGCGCATGACCAAGCTCGACGCCGGCGACCTGCGCTTCGGCTGCGGCCCCGCGCCCGCCGTGAAACTGGTGCCGGATGCGGTGGCGCGGTTTATCAACGCCCACCCGAAAATCCGCACCAGCTTCCAGGTGGACAACTGGGAAACCCTCAGCCGCAGCCTGAGCCGTGAAGAGATCGAATTCTTTATCGCCGACATCCGTCAGTTCGAGGCCGACCCGAATTTCCAGACCCGTGCACTGACACCCAAGCGCGGCGTCTTTTTCTGCCGCCCTGGGCACCCGTTGCTGGCCAAGGACAGCCTGTCGACCAACGACATGTTCGACTATCCGCTGGCCGCGCCGCTGATCTCCCAGGGTATTCGCAAACTGCTGGCGAACCTGAGTGGGCGCATGGATTTTTCCCCGAGCATCCAGACCGAGCACTTCCCGGCGCTGGTGAAGATTGTGCTGCAATCCAACGCCATCGGCGTCGGCACCGAGGAAGCGTTCGCCGAGGATGTGGCCAGCGGTTCGCTGGTGCTGCTGCATTGGCGCAACCTGCCGCAGCACATGGATACCCTGAGCGCACGCTGCGGGATTGTCAGCCGCACGGGGTCGCGGTTGTCGCCAGCGGCGAAGGCGATGATCGAGACGTTGGTGGAGGTGGATAGTCAGCAGATAAGTGTGGCGGTTTGAAGGGCCTCATCGCAGGCAAGCCAGCTCCCACATTGAGCGGTGAACACATTCAAGTGTGGGAGCTGGCTTGCCTGCGATAGCGATAGCCCAGGCACCGACAAGCTCAGAGCCCCGCCGCCACCAAACCCGGCGCCACCCAATCGCTCACCTGAAACGACTTGCGAATCAGCTTCTCCTTCGAGGCCAAATCCACCGCGTCCTGCAATTTGCCCAGGAACACCGGGTCCAGGGTCGAGGGGAAAATCTCGCTGAGTTTCTGGTCTTTCAAATCATTGGTCAGGATCACCGGCGGGTAACTGGCCAGCCCCGACACCAGCGCGATATAGGCCTGTTTGTTGTTGTCATCGGTCAGCCACTGCACCGCCTGCTGCTGGGCCTTGAGCAACTTGGCCACCGCGTCGGGGTGTTGGTCGACAAACTTGGCGCTGCCCACCAGCACGGCCTGGATACTGCCGGCATCGCCCAGGTCTTTGGTGGTCAGCGGTATTTCCGCCAGGCCTTTGGCTTGCAGCGCCGTCAGGGTGGAGCCTCCCCAGGTGGCGTCAATCTGCTTGGCAGCCAGGGCAGCGCTGGCGGCATTGAAGTCCAGGTTAATGACCTTCAAGTCCTTTTCACTCAAGCCCTGGCTGGCCAATGCGCTGTCGAACGACAACTGGCTGGCCGTGCCGCGGAACACCGCCACACGTTTGCCCTTGAGGTCTTGCAGCGTCTTGATGCCAGAGCCCGGCACCACGCCGAGGTAGTGCTTCACACCACGCGCGGTGGCGCTGAGCAGGCGAGTATCCAGGCCATTGGAGCGGCCGATGATCGCCGCCAGGTCACCCAGATAGGCAAGGTCCACCTGGCCATTGGCGAAGGCTTCATTGATCACAGGGCCTGCGCCCTTGAAGTAATTCCACTGGATCTTGATGCCTTGGTCGGCAAAGGCTTTTTCATAGATTTGCTGTTCACGCAAAACGTCGGTGATGCCGCCGCCACTGTGCTGGCTGCCGGCACTGAGGTCGGGCACGGCGATGCGAATTTCCTTGAGGTCCGCGGCATGTACCAGCCCGGCCAGGGCGGTACCGGCGAACAGACTGATCAGACGTTTGAAGGGCAGTTTCATAAGCGCAGCTCCTGGTGGGCGACGGTCGCCTGGGGAGCAAAAAATAGGCACAGCACGAACAAAACTTTAAATACTATAAATGCACAATTTAATAGCTTTTTGGACTATGCGAGCGAATACACAGGCTCCAGAGCGGTATGCATGAACAGCATCGAAAATATTCTTCGAATGCATTGGATGCGTGGGGAGCTGAGGCTTTAAATGATTTCTCTTATCTCGCAATCATCTTGATTACGTTTTTATAAGATCGAAATCACATAATGCATTTGGCGACACGGAGGTCTTCCATGGCCCGGATTTCACTTTTGAGCCTACCTCTGCCGGCCCCGTCCAACGGCAGAGTGCCGCGTTGGCCGCAGCTGAGTCAGCGCCTGTTGCCGTGGCTGCTGCCGTTCACGTTGTTTGCCCTATGGTGGTTGGCCAGTCGCAATCACTGGATGAGCGAACAGATTCTGCCCGCCCCCACCCTGGTGTGGAGCAGCGCAGTGGAGTTGGCCGGTGGCGAGTTATGGAGCCATCTTGCGATCAGCTTGCAGCGCCTGTTCTGGGGCCTGCTGGCCGGTATCGGCGTGGGCGCGATACTCGGCGCAGTCCTGGGTTTCAGCGCCCGCGCCGAGCGTTTGGTGTTCCCCACGTTCAGCGCGCTGTCGCAGGTCCCGACCCTGGCGTGGATTCCGCTGTTCATGGTGTTTTTCGGCATTGGCGAAACCTTGAAACTGGTGGTGCTGGTCAAGGCCATTGTGGTGCCCGTAACCCTGCACACCTTGGTGGGCGTGCGCGACGCCCAACCCAACCTGCGCGAAGCCGCCCGCGTGTTGCGCCTGCCCACCCACTTGCTGATCCGCCGCCTGATCCTGCCCGCTGCGCTACCAGCGTTCATGGCCGGGGTACGCCTGGCCCTGGCGGCGGGCTGGACATCGTTGCTGGCCGTGGAGTTGCTGGCCTCCAGCGAAGGCATCGGCTACCTGATGGTGTGGGCGCGCCAGTTGTTCATGCTCGATATTGTCTTTGTGTGCATCGTGGTCATCGGTGTGCTGGGCGTAGTGATGGACCGCGGCATCGGTTGGCTGGATCGCAAGTGGGTGTACTGGCCCCATCCGGCTACAGCGCAGATCCGCCGCGGGCCACGCTATGAAGGCTGGCAACGCTTGCAACCGTGGCTGCTGCCGCTGCTGTTGCTGGCGCTGTGGCAGCTGGCGACGCAACAGGGCTGGGTCGACCCGAATATTCTGGTCAGCCCCTGGGCGGTGCTGCAAACCACCATGGCCGGTGTGCTGGATGGCAGCCTGAGCGCGGCTTTAGGCAAAAGCCTCGGCCGGGCCGTGGGTGGCTTGCTGCTCGGCGGCAGCCTGGGCTTTGCCGTGGGCTTGTGGCTGGGGCTGTCGCGGCGCAGTGAGCGGGTACTCGGCCCGACCCTGGCCGCGCTGCGCCAGATCGCGATTTTCGCCTGGGTGCCGCTGCTCACCGCCTGGTTCGGCCTGGGTGAACTGGCCAAGTGGGTGTTTATTGCCCTCGCCGCGTTCTTCCCGTTATTCATCGCCACTCAGCGCAGCGTGCTCAACCTGTCGCCGCAACTGCGCGAAGCCGCCCAAGTGCTGCGCCTGAGCCTGTGGCAACGTCTGCGTCGCCTGGTACTGCCGGGCGCAGCGGCGGGTATTTTCGCCGGCCTGCGCCTGAGCCTGATCTACGCCTGGATGGGCACCATCGGCGCGGAATATTTCATGCCTTCGGACGGCGGCATCGGCAGCCTGATGATCGGCGCCCAACAGCTGCTGCGCATGGACCTGATCATGAGCGGCATGCTCCTGGTCGGCCTCACCGGCGCCGCCCTCAACCTGATCGGCCAACGCATCGAAACCCGTGCCACCCGCTGGAGACACGCATGAACGCACCGATTGTCAGCTTCAACCATGTGGGCAAAAGCTTCGATGTCGACGGCTTCGAACTGGAAGCCATCCGCGAATTCAACCTGCAGATTGCCGAAGGGGAATTTGTCGCGATTGTCGGCGCCAGCGGTTGCGGCAAGTCCACCCTGCTGCGTCTGCTGGTGGGGCTCGACACGCAATATCGCGGCGAGATCCAGGTTGATGGCAAGGCCGTCAGCGGTATCGGTGGCGAGCGCGGTATCGTGTTCCAGGAGCACCGCCTGTTTCCCTGGCTGACCGTGGCGCAGAACATCGGCCTGGGCCTGGTCAACGAGCCGCTGAACGAGGCCGAGCGCAACCGGCGCATCCGTGACTTTATCGAGCTGGTGGGCCTCACCGATTTCACGCGTGCCTACCCGCATCAACTCTCCGGCGGCATGGCGCAACGGGTGGCGATCGCTCGTGGCCTGGTAGCCAGCCCACGCATCCTGTTGCTGGACGAACCCTTCGGCGCCCTCGACGCACTGACCCGCCAGCAGATGCAGGACGAACTCCTGGCAATTCGCGCCCGCGCCAGGATCACCACGGTACTGGTCACCCATGATGTGGAAGAGGCGATTTTCCTCGCCGACCGCGTGGTGGTGATGGAGCCCCGGCCGGGGCGCATCAAGCAGGTGGTGGACATCACCCTGCCCCACCCGCGCCAGCGCAGCAGCTTTGAATTCCACCAACTGCGCGAACAGTTGCTGCATGAACTGATCAGCGACGACCACTACCAGCCGCCGGTGCGCGAACAGATCCGCGATTTGCCCCTGGCGTTCATTGCTTGCTGAAAGCGAGTTTGACGCCCGGCTGCTCCTGGCGCTCAAACCGATTGGCCCGGGCGAAGGTGCCGAAATCATTGAAGCGCACACCCATCTCGGCCATGACCTTATGCGCCACCTTGACGGTCATCTGGCGAATGTAGAACGGCTCCTTCACCACAAAGTGATGGATGCCATGGGTGCTGCCGAAGTTGAAGCAGAACGCCTGCAACGGCCACAGCCACCAGGGGTTCAATACCTGGGTCTGCTGGATCACGTTGCCCAGTTCCACATCGCCGTAGTAGTGCATGTTGGAGCTGACAAAGTGCAGGCAGAACGTACGCAATACGTTGGGGCCGATGATCACCACTGCAGCGATGTCGATCACCTGCATCATCTGCAAGGTGCCGGCCGACCACATGATCGGCGCGCCCAACAGGCTGGCGATGCCGTTGGCGGCATGAAAGCCGAGGAAGACGTACCAGGCGCCCCAATGCAGCAGTGCCAGCGGGGCATACACCAGCACCACGCGCTTGAGGATGCTGAGCTTGTGTGCCCAGGTCTTGGCCCGCAGCATTCGGATCAAGGCCGACATCATGTTGTCGCCCACCATCAGCAAGCGCGCAACCCCCCAGGGCTCGCCGTTGGTAATGGCGCGCTCTTCCATATCGGTCTCCGTGCCGGAGACCTTGTGATGGTTGAGGTGCAAATGCCGGCGTATCCACGGGTTGATCGTGCTTGGCCGTGCCAGCCATACCAGGCCCATCATCAGGTTGTGGGGCAGGCGCTGCTTGCGAAAGTACATGCTGTGGATCAGGTCGTGCTCTAACTCGTGGGTCAGTGAAGCAAAGAACGCATTGAGCAGCAGGCACGCCCACCAGGCCAGGTGACCGCTGATATAGAGCGCCGCCGAGCCGAGCATGCCCAACAAGGCAAACGCCAGGATGCCCGCGCCCAGGGCGTCCTGATGCAGCAGCCAGGGATGGCGCTGGCGCAATCGGGCGCCCTCGGCCAGCACCACCTCACGGATATGCGCTGAACGTTGTTGTGCGTTCATCTGTTGGGGACTTGCAGAAGTACCGTCCATGCTTCCATCCTCTTGTACATTGATGTGTCCATCCTGCCCTAAGCGATCGGGCAGGACGCTAGCCCCGGACGCCAACCTGTTGACCGCAAGCGCCAATCGCCATGACCGAACCCACTTCCCTCGCCAGTTGGACCCGCGCCCTGCGCAAGCAGCTCGACGCCCTGGGCCTGAACAGCGCCACGCTGTGCGCCGAGGCCGGGCTCGACCCGCAGCAGATGGACGACCCCAACGCACGCTATCCGTTGTCGGCCACCACGCGCCTCTGGCAACTGGCGGTGCAGGCCAGCGGTGATCCGGCGATTGGCTTGCGGGTGTCGCGGTTCGTCAGCCCCACCACCTTTCACGCCCTCGGTTATGCCTTGGTGGCCAGCGGCAGCTTGCGCGAGGTGTTCGAGCGCATCGTGCGCTATCACCAAGTGGTCAGTGACGCCCTGAGCCTGGAGCTGACCCGCCATGGCGACGCGTATCACTTTCGCCTGCTCCAACCCCAAGGCAGCCCCGCGCCAGCGCCGGAGGCCATCGACGCCTTCGTGGCGATCTATGTGCGCACTTGCCGCAACCGCCTGGGGCGTGACTACGCGCCGTTGGCCGTTTATCTAATGCGCCCGGAACCCGCCGACCCCACGCCGTGGCATACCGTATTGCGCTCGCCGGTGTTTTTTGCCGCCAGCGAAGACCGCCTGGAGTTCGCTGCCCACGACTTCGACAGCCATCTTGACGACGCCAACCCGGAATTGGCCGAACACAATGAAACCGTGCTCAAGCGCACCCTCGCCCACCTGCAACCGCTGACCTGGGAGCGCAAGGTGCGCGCCGTGATCGAGGCGCAATTGCCCGATGGCGAGCCGAGTGCCGAACGCGTTGCCCAGGCCTTGCACCTGAGCTTGCGCAGCTTGCAGCGCCACTTGGCGGATGAAGGCTGTCGGTTTGATGCGCTACTCAATGAGTGCAGGCAGAACCTGGCGTTGCTGCACCTGAGGGATCCGCAGTGTTCGTTGGCCGAGATCAGCCATTTGCTGGGGTTTGCCGATACCAGCAGTTTCAACCGGGCGTTCAAGCGCTGGACGGGGATGACGCCCGGGCAATTTCGGGAGGGGTTGCGGTAGGAGGATTTTCAGTGGCTGTGATGGCCTCATCGGGGGCAAGCCCCCTCCCACACTGAACTGTGAACGCGGTCAAATGTGGGAGGGGGCTTGCTCCCGATAGCGGTCGCCAGGCAATCAGCGCCCACGATCCCGGCGCAATACTTTCCTCACCCGCGCCACTAACACCTTGGCGTCAAACGGCTTGAGCAAGTAATCATCCTCATGCAGCTCCAACCCCCGCAACCGGTCTTCAATCCCGCCAGGCGTGGTCAAAAACAAAATCGGCGTTTTGCCGCGTTGGCGAATCGCCTGCTGCAATTTCCAGGCGTTCAAGCCCGGCAGCATCACATCCAGAATCACCAGCTCGTACACAGTGCTTTCCACAAACCGCTGCGCCGCCATGCCGTTGGCCGCAACTTCCACAGAGAAGCCGGCCTCGCTCAGGCCCTGGGCCATAAGCTGCGCCAGTTGCGGCTGGTCTTCCACTAACAACACCTGCATGTCTTACCTCTGGGTTTGATTACAAACCTGTCATCCAATTGTGCGGCTTTTGTCCGCGTCCACTGGCTACCGTGAGCACCTGCCTCCTGGAGCCACAAACATGTATCGCACCGCTTTGTTCTTGAGCCTCGCTGTGACCACCGCTGCACAGGCAACGCCACCACTGCCACGCCATGCCGAGCTGGATTTGCACACTGCGCGCCAACTGGCCGACGCCAGCCTGGCCCACTGCACGGCCGCGCTGACGGTATTGGACCGCGGTGGCAATTTGCTGGTGGCCCTGCGGGCGGACGGTGTCGGCCCGCACAACAGCTTCGCCAGCCAACGCAAGGCATACACGGCGCTGTCGACCAAAACCCCAACCCGGCTGTTTGCCGAGCGTGCGCGTAACAACCCCGAAGCCGCCAACCTTAACAGCTTGCCCGAGTTGCTGTTGCTCGGCGGCGGCGTGCCGCTGTTCGCTGATGCTGAACTGGTCGGCGCGCTGGGCATCGCCGGTGCCGGCGGCGCTGCGCAGGACGAAGCCTGCGCCGTACAGGCTGCCGAGCAACTGGGCTTGAAAACCACCCCTTGATTCCACCCACTGTCACAAGGATTTCTCGATGAAAAACCTTAGCATGACCCTTGCCGCCCTCAGCCTGAGCGGCCTGTGCAACCTGGCCCTGGCCGCCGGCAACCCGCTGAGCGTACACGTGCTCAACCTGGAAAACGGCCTGCCATCGGCCGGTGTCAGCGTCACCCTGGAACAGCATGTGGGCGATCAGTGGCAATCACTGTCCCAGGGCGTGACCAATCAACAGGGACGCATCGCCGAACTGTTCCCCGCCGACCAGAGCATGAAGCCGGGCGAGTACCGTGTGGTGTTCAAGACCGGCGATTACTACAAGAAGGCCAACCGCGAGACGTTCTTCCCCGAGGTGCCGGTGATTTTCCAGGTCAAGCAGGTCGACCAGCACTACCACATCCCGCTGTTGCTCAGCCCTTACGGCTTCTCCACCTATCGTGGTTCATAGGCCCGCGGCAAGGCGCAGCCCGGCGAGGTCCAGTATCTCGATGGCGCCGTAGCTCAAACCAATGATGCCCTGTTGCTCCAGCGCCTTGAGCAGACTGTTGATGGTCTGGCGCGACAGGCCCAGCATCGCCGCCAGATCCTCCTGAGGCAGTTGCAACATGCGGCGCGCCTGCTCTATTTCGCCGTAACCCTGGGCGATCATCAGCAACCGATGGGCCAGACGTGCCGACGCGGGCATCAGGCTTATCTGCTCAATGTTGATCAAAGACAGGCGCAGTTTATGGCTCATCAACAGCGCCATATCGCGCCAGAACACCGGATGCTGTTCGAGAATGGCGAGGATGGCCGCCTGCGGTACCTGCAACAGCGTGCAGGCTCCCGTGGCGAGGGCATCGTGGGTGCGTGGCAGGTTGTCGAACAGGCAGATCTCGCCGAACCAGTGAGGGGTTTCCACCAGGCTCAATACCGCTTCCTTGCCTTGGGCGCTGACGGCACTGATGCGCACCGCCCCTTCCAGCACCGCATACAGGCCACACGGCGGGTCGCCGCGTTTGAACAGGAACTGCCCCGTTGCAAGTACGCGCAACCGCGCCGCCCCCAGCAGGCTACGCTGAAAGTCTGGCGGCAAGTGGCTGAACCACTGACCGCGAACCAATTGCGCGTGCCATTTGCCTGTGTCCATGGGAACTCCGAAGATTGTCGCCCAATTGACAGTTAGGCACCGACTGACAGGGCATGATCAAACATCCTACAGGAGGAACAACAATGAAAAGCCTCGTCGACCACCTCAGTCAATACGCCGCCTACCACCGCGACCCGCGCAATATTGTCAGTCACTTTATCGGTATCCCATTGATCGTGGTTGCCGTGGCCGTGCTGCTGTCACGCCCCGAGTGGACGGTGGGTGGCCTTTGGGTCTCGCCAGCGGTGCTCCTGGCGTTGTTCTCGGCGTGGTTCTACCTGCGCCTGGAACTGGCCCTGGGCGCGCTGATGACGGTGTTGATGGGTCTGTCGGTATGGGCTGGGCATGTATTGGCGGCACAGAGCACGATGGTATGGCTGAGCAGTGGCGTGGGTATGTTTGTGGTGGGCTGGGTGATTCAGTTTGTCGGGCACTACTACGAAGGCAAGAAACCCGCGTTTGTGGACGATGTGTCGGGGCTGATCGTGGGGCCGTTGTTTGTGGTGGCGGAGTTGGCGTTTTTGCTGGGGTTGCGGCAGGACCTGCAAAAGCAGATTGAACAACGTTCAGGCCCGGTGGGACGCCGCGATCTCAAGCCAAGTGAAGTCTAAATGTGGGAGGGGCGGTGCGACGATTCGACTTGCCCCCTCCCACATTGGGTTCTGTATTGAGCTTAAGCTTTTTGCCAGACCTTGGGTTTGAAGAACAGGGTCTCGCCACGGGCCAGCCCGGTGAGGCTGTCGTGGTCTTTCACCACCTCGGCCTCGATCAGCTCGCTTTGCCCTTCCACCTTCAAGGTCACGCGAGTCGTTGCGCCCAGCGGACGAATATCGCGCACCTCGGCCGCATGGTGATCTTCCAGTTCATGCCGCGACAACGACACTTCGTGGGGGCGGAACAGCAGGTGCTTGTCTTCGCCCAAATGCAGGCGGTTCGAATCACCCAGGAAGTGATAAACAAAATCGCTTGCCGGGTTTTCGTAGACATCCCCCGGTGAGCCGATCTGCTCGATCACGCCCTTGTTCATCACCACGATGCGGTCGGCGACTTCCATGGCCTCTTCCTGGTCGTGGGTCACAAACACCGAGGTCAGGTTGATGTCTTCGTGCAGGCGCGCCAGCCAGCGGCGCAGCTCTTTACGCACCTTGGCATCAAGGGCGCCGAAGGGCTCGTCCAGCAGCAGCACTTTAGGCTCCACCGCCAGCGCGCGGGCCAGGGCGATACGTTGACGCTGGCCACCGGAGAGTTGTTCCGGGTAGCGGTCGGACAACCAATCGAGTTGCACCATGTTCAGCAGTTCGTGAACCTTGGCCGCGATCTGGCTTTCATTCGGGCGCTGGTTTTTCGGCTTCATGCGCAGGCCGAAGGCGACGTTGTCGAACACGGTCATGTGGCGGAACAAGGCGTAGTGCTGGAACACAAAGCCAACATTGCGATCCCGCACATCGTGGCCGGACACGTCTTCGCCGTGGAACACGATGCTGCCGGCATCCGGGGTTTCCAGGCCGGCGATGATGCGCAGCAAGGTGGTCTTGCCGCAGCCGGACGGGCCCAGCAACGCCACCAGCTCGCCACTCTGGATATCCAGGTTGATGCTGTCCAGGGCCTTGAAGGCGTTGAAGTTCTTGCTGACATTACGGACTTCGATCGACATGACTTATTCCTCACCGGCGCTGTTGCGCAGGCGGTTGATTCGGTTCTCGCTCCACTGCTTGAGCAGCAGGATGAAGAGCGCCAGGATCAGCAACAGGCTGGCCACCGCAAACGCGGCAACATGGTTGTATTCGTTGTAGAGGATCTCGACGTGCAGCGGCAGGGTGTTGGTGACGCCGCGAATGTGCCCGGACACCACCGACACCGCGCCGAACTCGCCCATGGCCCGCGCCGTGCACAGCACCACGCCGTAGATCAGGCCCCATTTGATGTTCGGCACGGTGACATGCCAGAACATCTGCCAGCCATTGGCGCCCAGCAGGCGCGCGGCCTCTTCTTCCTGAGTGCCTTGCTCCTGCATCAGCGGGATCAGCTCACGGGCCACGAACGGCACAGTAACGAAGATGGTCGCCAGCACGATGCCGGGCAAGGCGAACACGATCTGGATGTCATGCTCCTGCAACCACGGCCCGAAGAAGCCCTGGGCGCCGAACATCAGCACGTAGACCAGGCCCGCAATCACCGGTGAAACCGAGAACGGCAGGTCGATCAACGTGACCAGGATGCTTTTGCCACGGAACGAATACTTGCTTACGCACCAGGCCGCGCTGACCCCGAACACCAGGTTGAGCGGCACCGAAATCAACACGGCGATCACCGTGAGTTTCAGCGCCGACAGCGCATCCGGTTCAAGGATCGCGGTGAAGAACGAACCCAGGCCATTCTTCAGGCCCTGGGACACCACGATCACCAGCGGCAACAGCAGGAACAGGGCGAACACCAGCCAGCCAAGGCCGATCAGGATACGTCGCGACGTCGCGCTGCCACGGCGGGCAGCGTTGGCCGAGGACGCGGCGGAAATAGACGATTGGGACATGTTCCGCGCCTCCTTATGGACGTTCGATGCGCCGCTGCAACAAGTTGATCAGCAGCAGCAAGACAAAGGAAACCACCAGCATCAGCACACCAATGGAGGTGGCGCCGCGGTAGTCGTATTGGTCCAGCTTGACCATGATCAGCAACGGCAGGATTTCGGTTTTCATCGGCATGTTGCCGGCGATGAAGATCACCGAACCGTACTCACCCACGCCACGGGCGAAGGCCAACGCGAACCCGGTCAGCCAGGCAGGCAACAATGCCGGCACGAGGATATGGCGGAACACCTGCAGTGGCTTGGCACCCAGGCAAGCGGCCGCCTCTTCGACTTCCCGGGGGATATCGGCCAGTACCGGCTGCACCGTGCGCACCACGAAGGGCAAGGTCACGAAGGTCAGCGCCAGGGTGATGCCCAAGGGGGTATAGGCGATCTTGAAGCCCAGGTCGGTTGCAAACTGGCCGACCAGGCCGTTAGGCGCATACAGCGCGGTCAAGGCAATACCGGCGACGGCAGTGGGCAAGGCGAACGGCAGGTCGATCATCGCATCGATGATCTTGCGGCCGGGGAAGGTGTAACGCACCAACACCCAGGCCAGCAGCGTGCCGATCACGCCGTTGATCAGCGCGGCGTACAGCGCGGTGCTGAAGCTCAGCTTTAACGCCGCCAGCACGCGAGGTGCGGAGATGATGTTCCAGAACTGATCCCAGGTGAGTTGGGCGGCGTGTACAAACATCGCCGCCAGCGGGATGAGCACGATCAGGCTGAGGTACACGACGGTGTAGCCCAGCGTCAGCCCGAAGCCGGGTATGACGGGGGAAATACGACGCGACATAAGAGTCCTTGGTTAAAGGGTAGACACCACTGTAGGAGCGCGCTTTTTGTGGCAGCTGGCTTTTCTGTGGGAGCCGGGCTTGCCCGCGATGCAGGCACCTCGGTGTATCAGCCACACCACGGTGATGCTATCGCAGGCAAGCCAGCTCCCACACAAGCCCAGTTCCTACAGAAAGTCAGGCCCCTACAGTTACTTTGGCTTACTGCGCCGTGTAGATCTGGTCGAACACGCCACCGTCGTTAAAGAATTTCGGTTGGGCAGTTTTCCAGCCGCCGAAATCTTTGTCGATAGTCACCAGGTCCAGTTTCGGGAACTGCTGGGCGTATTTGGCGGCTACTTTTGCATCGCGTGGGCGGTAGAAGTTTTTCGCCGCAATCTCCTGGCCGGCCGGGCTGTACAGGTGTTTGAGGTATTCGGTGGCGATCTCGGTATTGCCTTTTTTCTCGGCGTTCTTGTCGACCACAGCCACCGGCGGCTCCGCCAGGATCGACAGGGACGGCACGACAATGTCGAACTTGTCGGCGCCGCCGTCTTCTTTCAAGGCCAGGAACGCCTCGTTTTCCCAGGCCAGCAATACGTCACCCTGACCGTTGTTGACGAAGGTAATGGTAGAACCCCGGGCGCCGGTGTCCAGTACCGGGACGTGCTTGAACAGCTCTTTCACGTACTCCTGAGCCTTGGCTTCGCTGCCTCCGGCCTTGAGGCCATAGGCCCAGGCAGCAAGGAAGTTCCAGCGCGCCCCGCCGGAGGTTTTCGGGTTGGGCGTGATCACCGACACGTCTTTCTTGATCAGGTCGCCCCAATCCTTGATGCCTTTAGGGTTGCCCTTGCGCACCAGGAACACGATGGTCGAGGTGTACGGGGTGCTGGCGTCCGGCAGACGCGTCTGCCAGTTTTCCGGCAGGGTCTTGCCCAGCTTGGCGACTTCATCGATGTCACCGGCCAGGGCCAGGGTCACCACGTCGGCGCGCAGGCCGTCGATCACTGCTCGTGCCTGCTTGCCCGAGCCGCCGTGGGACTGCTGGATCTTGACGTTGTCGCCGGGGTGAGACTGCTTCCAGAAGTTGGTGAACTCTGCGTTGTAGTCCTGGTACAGCTCACGGGTCGGATCGTACGAGACATTGAGCAACTCGTAGTCCTTGGCAACAGCGGAACCGGCAAACACGGCACTGGCCAGCGCGGCCAAGGCATAACGGCGAATCGACGACATAGAAGCTCCTGAAATTCTTGAGTGTTGGCTTTTCTTATAGTTGCGGGTCTATCGCCGTTCTTGCTCAGCTCGGTTTGTTACCCGGGTTCTGCAGACGGAATTTTTCCTTGCGCTCGATCTGTACCACTTGGGCGTTGTGCACAGTGATTTCCACCGCGCCAAAGCGCAGATCGCGCAAGGCGCTCTGGATCTCACGCAAAATGGAAGCTTCGTCCTGGCCGTCGACGCTACGTAGAGATGCGCTCATGGTCTCGCTCCTGAAATGAATAGTGCCTGGCAGTGACGACACTGCTCGCGGCGTGAGGGCGATAGTAGATAAGCGTGGATATTCTTAAAAATACTATTTAAGAATGTTTATATAACCAGAAAGAATTTTCTGATAGGGCGCGGGGTTGCGGGTGGATTTTCTGCTCAGATGCTGAAGTTAAGGCCTGATGTGATCCAAATGTGGGAGCAAGCCCCCTCCCACATTTTGAGCGCATTTCAAGTCTGGATTTGGGGTGCTCGGGTCCAGTCGATAGCGTCGGCCGGCATCGGTCGTCCAAACCAATACCCCTGGCCCATATCGCACTCCTGATCCAACAGGAACCGCGCCTGTTCCACCTGCTCGATTCCTTCGGCATGTACCTGCATCCCCATGCTTTTGGCCAGGGCGATGACCACGCGCACGATCGCAGCGTCGTCTTCGTCCCACGGCAGACCGGCGACGAAGCCTTGGTCGATTTTCAGCTTCTGCACCGGCAGGCGCTTGAGGCGCAACAGCGAAGAGTAGCCAGTGCCGAAATCGTCGATGGCCAGGCGCAAGCCCAGTTCGCGCAGACGGTGCAGTTGCTCAAGGGCCACCTCCGGGTCGTCCATCACAGCGCTTTCGGTGACTTCCAGCTCAAGAAACGCCGGGTCCAGGCCCGTGTCGTGCAGCACCTGAGCCACTTGTTCATAGAGTTCACGCCGGGCAAACAGGCGGCTGGAGACGTTGACGGCGATAAAGCCCAACGGCGCGCCGTCCGCCAGCCATTGGCACATCTGCCGGCACGCCTGGTCCATCACCCACGCGTCGATATCGGCAATCAACCCGGTGCGTTCGGCGATGGGGATGAATTCGCCAGGGGGCACCAGGCCGCGCTCCGGATGCTGCCAGCGCACCAGCGCTTCAACGCCCACCAAACGGCTGTCGGGCAGGTTATGCACCGGCTGGTAGTAGACGCGCAGTTCCTGCTGGTCGAGGGCACGGCGCAGTTCGCTGGCGATCTCCACGCGATTTTGCGCGTGAGCGGTCAGCTCTTCGGTGTACAGGGCATAGCCCTCGCGGCCGGCGCTCTTGGCCTTGAACAACGCGGAGTCGGCGTTGCGCAGCAATTGCTCGGCGCTCAAGGCATCGCTGGGGAACAGGCTGATGCCGATACTGGCGCTGATAAACAATTGATTACCGTCAAAAACAAACGGGTCTTTCATGGCATTGAGCATGCGCTGCGCCAAGGCAGCGGCCTGGATCACCTGTGGACAACTTTCCGCCAGCACAGCGAACTCGTCGCCGCCCAGCCGCGCGAGTGTGACCCCAGGCCCGAACAGGCCCTTGAGACGGTCAGCCACCAGCTTGAGCAACTGGTCTCCAACATTGTGGCCCAGGCTGTCATTGATGATCTTGAAGTGGTCCAGGTCCATCAACAGCAGGGCACAGCCACGCTTGTGCACTTGCGCCGAGGCCAGGGCCTGCTCGGTACGATCGGTGAATAAAAGGCGGTTGGGCAGGTCGGTGAGCGGGTCGTGATGGGCCAGGTGCGCCAGTTCGTGTTCGGAGTCCTTGATGGCGCTGATGTCCGAGAACACCGCGACGTAATGGCTGATATGGCCCCGCTCATCGCGAATCACACGGATGGTTTGCCACTGTGGATACACCTCGCCGCTTTTGCGGCGGTTCCAGATTTCGCCGCTCCATTCGCCTTCGCGTTCCAGGGTCTGAAACATCTGTTGATAGAAAGCCGACGAATGGCGCCCGGACTTGAACAGGCTGGGCGGCTGGCCCATGACGTCGTCCCGGCGGTAGCCGGTAATCTCCATGAATGCCCGGTTGACGTGCACGATCAGGCCCTGGGCATCGGTGACCAATACACCTTCGCGGGTGCAATCGAACACGGCTGCCGCCTGTTGCAGGCGTACGCGGTTTTCTTGCAGGGGCAGCTGCAGTTGGTGGGCGCGGGCGAAACGTACGCCCATCAGGTATATAGCCAGCGCACTCAGGGCTACCCAGACGTAGCCGCGAAGTTGCAGCCAATGCGCCAGCGCCCCCGGTTCATCGATAAAGTTGATCAATAATTGGTGGCTGAGTCTGAGCCATACAACGGAAATCAGCAGGTATACCAGCCCCGCACGTAGGGCTCCTCGGTATGAAAACAGCATATGGTCAGTAATCCTTACCAAAAAAACAGAATCGCCCTACGAAGGCTGGGGATTATAGAATAAGAAACATCCAGTCACTCCTATCTGAAAGAGCGGCTGGTTTTCTCTGTAGGCTTAGTGATAATGCGTGAGCTGTTCTTTTCTTTATCTGAGGGCCATACAGCCTATGTGGTACAACGGTTTTCTTGACCTGTCAGCCTGGCAACTGGTGGCAGTCACGCTGTTGATGACCCACGTGACCATTATTGGGGTCACTGTCTATCTGCACCGTTATTCGGCCCATCGCTCCCTTGAGCTCAATGCCGGCCTGAAACACTTCTTCCGCTTCTGGCTGTGGCTGACCACGGCGCAGAACACCCGCGAGTGGACCGCCATCCACCGCAAGCACCACGCCAAATGCGAAACCGTCGATGACCCGCACAGCCCGGTGATCAAGGGCCTGTCCACCGTGCTGCGCAAAGGTGCCGAGCTGTACCGTGCCGAGGCGGAAAACCCCGAGACCCTGCGCATCTACGGCAAGAACTGCCCGGACGACTGGATCGAACGCAAGCTCTACACGCGCTACCCGCTGTTGGGCGTGGCGCTCATGGGCGTGATCGACCTGCTGCTGTTCGGCACCATCGGTATCACCATCTGGGCGATCCAGATGATGTGGATTCCGTTCTGGGCCGCCGGCGTGATCAATGGCCTGGGCCATGCCGTGGGCTATCGCAACTTCGAATGCCGTGACGCCGCCACCAACCTGGTGCCGTGGGGCATCATCGTCGGCGGCGAAGAGCTGCATAACAACCACCACACCTACCCCAACTCGGCCAAGCTGTCGGTGAAGAAGTGGGAGTTCGACCTGGGCTGGGCCTGGATCAAAGTGTTCAGCTTCCTGCGCCTGGCCAAGGTGCAGCGTGTTGCCCCCATCGCCCACCGTGTCGAAGGCAAGGGCAGCCTGGATATGGACACCGCCATGGCGATCCTCAACAACCGTTTCCAGATCATGGCCCAATACCGCAAGTTGGTGATCGGCCCGCTGGTCAAGCAGGAGCTGGAGAAGGTCGATCATTCGGTACGTCACCAGTTCCACCGTGCCAAGCGCCTGTTGTCACGGGAAACCAGCTTGCTGGATGACCGTCACCACTTGCGCATCCAAAGCATGTTGGAGCACAGCCATGCGCTGACCGTGATCTATGAAAAGCGTCTGGCGCTCCAGCAGATCTGGCTCAAGACCAGCACCAATGGCCACGATATGCTGGCCGCGATCAAGGAATGGGTGCACGAAGCCGAGGCCAGTGGCATTCAATCCCTGCGCGACTTTGCCCACCAGTTGAAGACCTACTCGCTGCGCCCTGCGGCGGTCTGACGGTACTGTGGGAGGGCTTGCCCTCCCACACACTGGCTTTTTGGCGCCATTTTCCGGGCACCGTCAATCCACGCCGATCACGGAACTTCACTGCAAATCCCCTCTCTCAAAGAACACTTCGCCATCATGGTGACCCCTTGTAGTGACCGCTGCTCCATCCTGCGGCGCGCCCAGAGAGAGTTGTACCGATGGTTCACGAAAAGCCCTGCCTGCCCGATGTGCCCACTGCCGAGCCGCCGCGTCCAGCTGCGGCGGCGACCCTGTTGGCGCTGATGCATGCCCAGGGCGAAGTGGAGCGGCTGAGTGAGCGCGAGCAATTGCTCAGTTCGCTGTTGGTCAGCGTGAACGCCGTGCTCTGGGCCATCGATTGGGCAACCCGTCGCGTGCTGTATGTGAGCCCAGCCTACGAGCGCATATTCGGTCGTTCGGCCGGTTTGCTGTTGGCCGACCACCGCGAATGGCGCAACAGCGTTCACCCCGAAGACCTCGATTACGCCGAACACAGCCTGGCCCGCGTGCTGGAACAAGGCGCCGTGGAAGACCGCGAGTACCGCATCATCACCGCCGACGGGCAAATCCGCTGGCTGAGTGACAAGTGCTACATCAACCAGCAGGTGGTGCCCGGTGAACCGCTGATTGTGGTTGGCATGGCCGAAGACATCACCGAAAAGAAACTGCTGGAGCTGGAACTGCAACGTCTGGCCACCACCGACGTGCTGACCCAAAGCAGCAACCGCCGGTATTTTTTCGAATGCGCCAACCAGGCGTTCGACAACGCCTGCGTTCAGGGCACGCCGCTGGCGTTCCTGTTGCTGGACATCGATGACTTCAAGGACGTCAACGACACCTACGGCCACCTGGAGGGCGATCAGGTGCTGCGGCGCATCGCTGAGAGTGGTCGGGGGGTATTGCGCCGTGGCGACCTGTTCGGGCGCATTGGCGGCGAAGAATTCGCCGCTGTGCTGCCCGGTTGCGCGCCAGAAATGGCCCTGCAAGTAGCCGAACGGCTGGGCAAGGAGATCCAGGCCTTGTTGTTCAGTTATGAAGGGCGCGAGTTCAGCGTGACCGTCAGCCAGGGCCTGGCCGGCCTGCGTGAAGATGACTCCACCCTCGACAGCCTGTTCGCCCGGGCGGATGCAGCGATGTATGAGGCAAAACGCCAAGGCAAGAACCGCGTTATAGCCGGTTGATACCGATCAACTGTGGGAGCTGGCTTGCCTGCGATGGCGTCTTGGCTGACCCACCGCTATCGCAGGCAAGCCAGCTCCCACAATTGATCGGTGTGTGTTTCAGGTTTTGCGTACTCGCGTCAGTTCGGACAAGCCCACCTTTAGCAGCCGTGCGGTCTTGCTGCCGGCCAGCTCTTGCAGCCCCTCGTGCTCGGTCAACCGCGCCATCTGCGTCGCCAGGTTCACCACCAAGGCTTCGCGTGAATACACACCGCCTTCCAGTGAATAGGTGGCCGCGATCAATTGGCGCAACTCCAACGGCAAGCGCCAGCGAGTGCGCAACGCCGAACCGTAGGCGGCGCCGAAGTTGTCGAGGGATTCGCCTATGGCTTCGTCATCCAGTGCGCCGCCGCCCTGGCGCCAGTCCTCCAGGCAGCGCAACAAGGCCAGGTCGCCCAACCGATGCAGGATGCAGGCGCTGTAGCAGCGCTGGTGATCCAGTTCCAACATGCGTGCCAGGCGCCGGGCGTACTCGGCGCTGTCCTCGGACAACTGCCAGTGCCGCTCGGCGTAGGCCACCAGCCCAGGGTCACCCAGCACCACGTTGTGCTTGAGCGCAAGGCCCAGGATGAGGTTCATGCTTTGCCCGGGGACCAGCTTGTTCAGGGCCGCGTGCAGAGTCTGCACCGGCGTGCCGTGATACCCGGCACTGTTGGCGGCAGCGATCAGCACAGCGGTGATTTGCGGGTCCATGCGCACCTGATCTTCAAGCTGCTGCAGGTCCACGCCCTCGGGGCCCAGGCTGCGATGCACCGCCGCTTTCACGTCCACGCGCAACGGTGCGCCATCGCAGACCTCTCGGCGCTGCTCCAGGAATGCTGGCAAGGTCATTCCCGGTGCCAGCGCCGGGATCTCGCAATACACGCTTTCGCCCTCGTTAAGCAGCAGGTCTTGCAGGCGCTGGGTCAGGCTCTCCATGTTCAGCGGGCGGGTCAGGTAGGCCGTGGGCGCCAGGGGCAAGGCTTCGCGTACGCTGGCGCTGTCGTTGCGACTGCTCAGCAGAATAAATGGCAATGCGGGGGAGCGGCGCTGCTGGCGCACACTGCGCAGCAGGCTCAGACCATCGACGCCTGCAAGCTCCCAATCCGCCAGGATCAGGTCATAGCTTTTCTCACGTAACAGCGCAGCAGCGTGGTCACCATCTGCGCACACATCCAGCCGCGCGTCACAACGCACATTCAACAACACTTGCTTGAGCAGGTCCCGCGACCAGGGGTCCGCCTCGGCAATCAACACTCGGGGTACAGCAGGTAAATCAACAGCAGTCATCCAGCACGCTCCATCGGCAATGCTTGCACCTTAGACAATGCCGCCGCGTGCGTAAAATGAAGCAGGCACAAAAAAACCGCCGAAGCGGTTTTTTTGCTTTTCGTAGAAGCGGGGCGTGTCAGAGTTCGGAGAAACACTCTTCGATAATCGCCAGACCCTTGTCCAACTGCTCGTCCGGCGAGGTCAGCGGCACCAGTACGCGCAACACGTTGCCGTAAGTACCACAGGACAGCAGGATCAAGCCCTTGTCACGCGCCTTGGCCACCACGGAGGCAACGGCGGCAGCGTTTGGCTTGTGGGTGTCGCCGTCTTCGAACAGCTCGACCGCGATCATCGCGCCCAGGGCACGCACTTCGCCGATCACCGGGTACTTGGCCTGGATGGCCTTGAGGCCGGTCACCAGGCGCTCGCCGACAGCCTTGCAGCGGTCCAGCAGGTGCTCTTCTTCGAACACTTCCATCACCGCAAGGGCTGCCGCACAGGCAATCGGGCTACCGGCATAGGTACCGCCCAGGCCGCCTGGGGCAATGGCGTCCATGTATTCGGCCTTGCCGCACACACCGGCCAGTGGGAAGCCGCCAGCGATGGATTTGGCGAAGGTGGTCAGGTCGGCGGCAACGCCCATCTGTTCCATGGCGAAGAAGGTACCGGTACGGCCGGCACCAGTTTGCACTTCGTCGGCGATCAGCAGGATGCCGTGCTTGTCGCACAGTTCGCGCAGGCGCTGCATGAAGGCTTTCGGCGCGACGTAGAAACCGCCTTCGCCCTGTACCGGTTCGATGATGATTGCAGCGATATCACGTGGCTCGGCATCGTTCTTGAAGATGCGTTCGATGCTGGCGATCGAGTCATCGACGCTCACACCGTGCAGTTCGTTCGGGTACAGCGCACGGAACACGCCACCTGGCATCAGGCCCATGCCGGCCGAGTAAGGCACGACCTTACCGGTCAGGCCCAGGGTCATCATGGTGCGGCCGTGGTAAGCGCCCGTGAAAGCGATCACACCAGCGCGGCCCGTGGCGGCGCGGGCGATCTTCACCGCGTTTTCGACCGCTTCGGAACCGGTGGTGACCAGCAGGGTTTTCTTGGCGAAATCACCCGGCACCTTGGCGGCGACTTTTTCGCACACTTCGACGTAGGGCTCGTAGGCCAATACCTGGAAGCAGGTGTGGGTCAGCTTGTTCAACTGCTCGGTCACGGCCGCGATGATTTTGGGGTGCACGTGGCCGGTGTTCAGCACGGCGATACCGCCGGCGAAGTCGATGAACTCGCGACCTTCAACGTCGGTCACGGTGGCGTTCTTCGCCGAGTCGGCGAAGATCGGGTGAATCTGGCCAACACCGCGCGGTACAGCGGCTTCGCGGCGTTTCATCAGGGAAGCGTTGGTCTTGCTCATAAAGTCCTCATTCGCCACTCATCGGGTGGCGTGGTCCAAGGCATACGTGGCGGGGAGGCAACTACGGCAGCATTCGATGATCGACTGCCCCAGCTTTCCCGGCCACTACGAATTACGATGTGAAACACGCAAAGGGACAGCGCTCTCGTGCCCTCTGCGTTTACTGCAATCCCGCGCCTTAGATACCCAGGCAGAGGTATTTGATTTCCAGGTAATCCTCGATCCCGTACTTGGAGCCTTCACGGCCCAGGCCCGACGCCTTGATGCCGCCGAACGGCGCCACTTCGTTGGAGATCAACCCGGTGTTGACGCCGACCATACCGTACTCCAGGGCCTCGGCCACACGGAACACACGGCCCAGGTCACGGGCGTAGAAGTAAGAGGCCAGGCCGAACTCGGTGTCGTTGGCCATCGCGATAACGTCGGCTTCATCTTTGAAGCGGAACAGCGGCGCCAGCGGGCCGAAGGTTTCTTCCTTGGCCACGGCGGCGTCTTTGGAGACGTTGGTGAGGATGGTCGGCTCAAAGAAGTTGCCTTCCATCGCCTTGCCACCGGCCAGCAGCGTGGCGCCTTTGCTCAGGGCATCAGCGATATGTTCCTGAACCTTGGCCACGGCTTTTTCGTCGATCAGCGGGCCCGTGGTGGTGCCTTCTTCCAGACCGTTACCGATCTTCAATTTGGTCACCGCCACCTTGAGCTTTTCAGCGAAGGCGTCGTACACCGAATCCTGAATGTACAGACGGTTGGCGCACACGCAGGTCTGGCCGTTGTTGCGGTACTTGGAGATGATCGCGCCTTCGACGGCCTTATCCAGGTCGGCGTCGTCGAACACGATGAACGGCGCGTTACCGCCCAGCTCCAGGGAGACTTTCTTGATGTCCTTGGCGCATTCGGCCATCAACTGGCGACCAATTTCGGTCGAGCCGGTGAAGGACAATTTACGCACGATCGGGTTGCTGGTCAGCTCGCCGCCGATATCGCCGGCGCTGCCGGTGACTACGCTGAGCACGCCTTTGGGGATACCGGCGCGGTGCGCCAGCTCAACCAGGGCCAGGGCCGAGAAGGGGGTTTGCGAGGCCGGCTTGATCACCATGGTGCAGCCGGCGGCCAGGGCCGGGCCGGCTTTGCGGGTGATCATCGCTGCAGGGAAGTTCCACGGGGTGATGGCTGCGGTCACGCCGATAGGCTGCTTGATCACGATCAGGCGCTTATCGGGCTGGTGGCCGGGGATCACGTCACCGTAGATGCGCTTGGCTTCTTCGGCGAACCACTCGATAAAGGAGGCGGCGTAGACGATTTCGCCCTTGGCTTCGGCCAGTGGCTTGCCTTGTTCGAGGGTCATCAGGCGGCCGAGGTCGTCCTGGTTTTCGATCAACAGTTCAAACCAGCGGCGCAGCTTGTTGGCGCGCTCCTTGGCGGTGAGTGCACGCCAGGCCGGCAGGGCCTTGTCGGCGGCTTCGATGGCGCGGCGGGTTTCCGCGGCGCCCATCTTCGGCACGGTGCCGAGAATCTCGCCCGTGGCGGGGTTGTTGACCTTGATGGTCTGACCGTTGTCCGCATCGACCCAAGCGCCATCGATAAAGGCTTGCTGGCGGAACAATTGGGTATCTTTGAGCTGCATGTCGGCTTTCCTTAACAGCACCGCGCGCACGCGGAGCGAATTAGAGTTGTTGAAAGGCGCCTTGTGGGCTGCCGTCAGGGAAATCAGCCCCAGCGCGCAGAAGAAATGAAAGTGCGCACGGGAGACAGAGCGTTTGAAATCTCAAACGAATCCTAGGATCAATGGGGGTACAGGGCAATAGGATGTTCGAAAAAAAGAACGAATATGGCGCATCCGGCTCATCTTTCAGATCAAGCGCACACACGACAACAGCCCCGGAGCCTTGTGGGCGCCGGGGCCGTTGGGGACCTCGCAGCTTAAGGTTGGAACGACTTGAGCACGGCCAGCAGGCTGGTCAAGTTGTCGGCCACGCCGCCCTGGGCGACTTTTTCGGTGGCCGCGGCGCCAGCGGTGGTGTCGACACTGTAGATCTGCATCACGCCCTGGTTGGTGGCCGCCTGGGCCAGGGTGTTTTGTTGCTGTTGGGCCGAGACCGAGTTCTGGAACAGGATCGCCGTGGCCTGGCCCATGGATTGGTAGATGGTGCTCATGGCCATCGCGGGTGATTCGGCAACCACCTTGACGTTGGTCTGGGTGACGGCATCGGTGATTTGCGGGCTGACTGTACTCATGGTTGAAACTCCTGGGTTGAGAAAGAACAACATCCGTTATCGCTCAGTGCTTAAGGCTGGAAAGACTTGAGCACGGTCAACAGGCTGGTGAGGTTATCCGACACGCCGCCCTGGGCGACTTTCTCGGTGGCCGCCGCACCTGCGGTGGTATCGACGCTGTAGATCTGCATCACGCCCTGGTTGGTGGCCGCCTGGGCCAGGGTGTTTTGCTGCTGTTGGGCCGACACGGCGTTCTGGAACAGAATCGCCGTGGCCTGCGCCATGGATTGATAGATGGTGCTCATCGCCATCGCTGGCGATTCGGCCACCACTTTGACGTTGGTCTGGGTGACCGCGTCGGTAATTTGCTCGTTAACAAATGCCATGATCAATTTCCTTATTTAGTACACGGTGCATTCCGTGTTCATCAATGAACGTTGCCAAACAAGGGCTGTGAAACCTGTGGCTTCAGGATTTCGCAGGTCCGGCCCGGGCGGCCTCGATCCGTGCGATCAACTGCTGGATCTCCTTGTTCACTTCACGCTTGAGATCCAACTGCTCGACGCTTTGATCGGGCGCGCCATTCAGCGCTTGGCGTACCGCCGCCTCGCTCTGCTGGGCGGCCTGGCGAATGGCCTGCTCGTTGGTCTTCGATTGTTCAAGCACCTGCACCGCGCGCTTGAGGCTTTCGTCAACGATGGCTCGCGGCGCACCCTCGAGCATCTGCGGGCTGCGCAGCATCGCCTCAAGCCGCTGGCGATCAGCGCTGGATAGAACCGGTGGCTGCATGTGAACCTCCTGCGGCACTGGCTGGGCGGCAACAGCGCCGCTAAAGCCGCACCTCAACGTTGTCCTGCCAGAACCCTGCAAAGTAAAAGTGCGGCGAGGAATCACAGAAGGTCGCCAACTCCGCAGGCGTTATGGCGCTAGGCTGGTTGGGGAAAATGGCAGGCGGAGGCGGCAGCAGATTGGCCTCGTTGTAGAGGTTGCCGACTTCATAGCAGTTGGCCGCGAACTGCGAACAAAAGGACCCGCTGCCGATGTCGATGGACTCGTTGATCCGCGTCACCAGGCTGGTATCGGAAGTCCAGCGCCGAAAGGCTGAGATCATCGCGTTCCACACGCTATAGCGGCCCCGGATATCACCGCCGATCTTGTCGAAGTAGAACTGCTTGGCAGCTACCGTCGCCGCCTCGCCCAGTTCGGTATCCACGCAGGAAAACACCATCGCCGAGCGCGGCGGTTTTTCCAGGCTCAGGTCGGTCAGGGCCAGGCCACTGCCGACACTTTCGATCACCATCGTGTCGCTTACCGCAATCGCCGGGTGAACCACATTCAGGTAGGTCGTGTCCTGCGAGAACACCTTGGCCTTGACCAGTTGACCGGCTTTGATAAACGCCCGCGTAGCGCTGTCGTCATCTTGTTTGACAGAAAAAATAATATCTCCAGGCTGCATGATGTCGCTCCTCACTCAAGAAAAGTTGCTTTCAAGTTGCTGTTGCACCGCCCCAGCCGAACGCTGGAGCGCTGTGCTGGGTTCAGGCCGCTGGCGCGGCCCGGTTGGCCAGGGTGCTCGCGTACTTGGCGATGCTCTGGTCGATCTTGTCGATGGCCACGCTGGCGGCTTCGGCTTCCATGGCTCCGGCGGCGGCGGCCACGGCGGCAGCGGCGCCCACCAGCAGGTCGGTGGCCAAGGCGCCCAAGGCGTCTTCGGCAGCGCCTGGCAGGTTGTCGTTGACGATGTTCTCGGTCATTTGCTGGAGCAGCACGGCCTGGGCCGCCAGGGCGATCTTGCTGACCCCGTCGAAGTACCCCGCCGCCGCCTGCGCCACCAGCCCGGCCGCCTGGCTGATCATCATGTCGGCCGGCACCGCGATCTGCGCCGGCGCATAGGCAAAGTTCTGCGCGTTGGTGAACTGCACCGCCTGCACGATCTGGCTATTGAGCGCCGCCGTGCTATCGGGCGACGGCGTGCTTACCTGGTTGAGCAGGTGCTCGTTCATGCGCGCCATGATCGAGCGCGAGGCCGGTGCAGCGGGCGCTGGCGGCGGCGGGTCGGCGGCGGGCGTTGCTTGGGAGGCGGCGGGTTTCTTTCTGCTGAACCACGACATAATCAATCTCCCGAGGCCTCAGCCCTTCTCGCCAATCTGCATGATCAGCGCCACGGCCTTGGAGATCACCGCGTTGGAAATCTGATTCATCGCCTGCTGGCTATTGACCGCGTTCTGCAACGACAGGCCCGCCGCGCTGCTGGCCACCTGGTACAGCGACGCGATGGCCTGGGCCGGCGCCTCGGCCACCACCTTGACGTTGGTTTGAGTGACCGCGTCGGTGATCTGGCTGTTGACCTCTGTCATACATCTCTCCTTGATGGCATTCACCCAGGTTTGGGTGTGGATAGCGGCGGCGTGCTGCGCTCATATCACTAGAACGCCCCACGCCAACGTCTGTGAATCACCTTCAGCGCAAAGCACTGCGCAGCAGTTGCACACGCTTGCGCACCAGCGGTAGCTTCACGTGTAACTCGGCGGCGATTTGCGGGTAAGGCAGGTCGTCGACAAAACGCATCTCGAACAAACGCTGCTGCAACAGCGGTAACCGTGCGACGTGCGCCTCGATCTGCTCCAGGCGCTCATAACATTCCACCCGCTCCAGCACCGAAGCGCAGGGCGCGGCGAGCGCGGCCAAGTGATCGTGTTCAAGATCCACCGAATCATCGAACAGCCGCCCCTCGCGCTTGCTGCGCCGCAAGCTGTCGAGAAACACATGATCGAGTACCAGAAACAGAAACCCCTCAGGGTCACGAATGCGCTCCGGCGAACGCCGAAAAAACAACAGGGCCTTGATCGCTGTGGCCGACAACCACTCCTGGCCCTGATCCAGATTGCCCTTGGCCCGTCGCAGCGCACGGCGCTTCAGCTCGCCCTGCACGGCGCGCCAACTCGCTTCGAACAAACGGTCATCGGCAGCCCATTGATCCTTGAACTCAACAGTCATCCCCATCGCCAGCACTCCTGTGCATCCTTGATGAAGGGCCAGTCTGCGAGGGCTCGACGGGGGTACGCTGTTACCTGGGGAACACTGCGGCAACTAATTCAAGGCAAACGCCTTGCGCCGCAAATGCTCAAGATCGTTGATCACCATGCGCTCCAGATTGCCGCTGATCACGCCACTGCGGCGCCACAACTGCAGCTGCACATTAAGCTTGGGGCGGCTGGTATTCAGCATCGACGCCAACACCCCCTGGCTGGCGGGCAGCGACACACTGGGCAAGGCCAGCGCCAGGTCGATCTCGCCCAGGTTGGCCAACAGAAACCGCGCCAACCGCGACTCCAGCCGATGCAGGCACACCAACTCCAGCAACTCGATGGCGTGCAGCAAACGCAGCATCATCAACATCAACAAACGCCGCAGAAACGCCGGTTCCTCAAACAGCACAGCAAAATGCCGGCTACCCAACTGCAACAAGCGCGTAGGGCCACTGGCAAAGGTGGAAGACTCGCGCCCATGATCCTTGATCAACGCCGTCTCCCCCACCACCTGCCCGGCCCCAGTGCTGCCGATAATCTGCTCGCGCCCATCCGGCCCATGCACCACCGAATAAATCCGACCCTCCACCACCAACGCAATAAATTCGAGTGTGTCGTCCTTGAAATACAACAGCTCACGATCATCCAGCGTGCGCTCCACCATATGGGTGGCAACGTAGCGCAAGAGGTGCTCCGGCATACCTCGAAACAAATCGGAGCGAGCCAGCAGGGTTTGTCTGAGCGGGAGATCGAGCATCACGGTTCCTTTGGAATGCATGCGTTCACCTGAGGAATTGCGGCGTGGAAGCGGGTTAAAGCCACAAGAGCAAAGCAAACAAAGGGACGTGCGGCGCGGGGAGTTGTGAATGAGGGTGGCGATTAGCCATTTTTTGTCGGAAATGGACGACAGGGGGCGGGGGAAATGCCGGAATGGACGCATCAGGTCGACATGGGTATGATGTCGCCCGCACAAGCATCCGTAGCTCAGCTGGATAGAGTACTGCCCTCCGAAGGCAGGGGTCGTGGGTTCGAATCCCGCCGGGTGCACCAGATTTGGAATGGAAGAGCCTCAGGTTGAGAAATCTGGGGCTTTTTTGTGGGTGGTGATTCAGCGTTTCTGCAGCACCTCAAGCCGCGCCGGCAAATCGTAATTCGGAAAGCGCCCACGCAGCACCAGCAGCTTCTCATCGGATGCCGTGTTTTATGCAGCTTCATGATGGCCCGCGAGTATTGAACGTGCAATGTAAGCTGCCGGACCTGCTAGGTTTCGCCGCTGGTATACCCACCAGTAGCTCTGCGGTTTCAGCTTGGGTGAAAATAAATCTGTCCCCTTTTGACCGGTACGGTAAATTTCTGGGACGAATGGCAACAACCGGTTAAAGACAAGCGTCTTTCGATTGCGGTCGATAACTGGCGCAAGCAAAACATTGCGGATTCCACGGGCATCCGGCCACCCATTCCATGAACATCCGGCCACTGATTCCACGATGATCCGGCCACCCGTTCCACGGCCATCCGGCCACCCACAAGGCAGGCAGCAACGCAGGATTAATTCACTACCATCGACCTCTTTTATCGAAGCAGAGAGGTCGTCGTGGAGCGGTTATCCATGCGTAAAATTAAGGAAGTGCTACGTCTCAAGTTTGAGGTCGGCCTATCTGCTCGCCAGATCGCTGTCAGCTTGCAGGTGGGTCGCGCAATTATCGGTGAGTACCTCAATCGCTTTGCTGCCAGCGGGCTGACTTGGCCGTGTGCGGCGAGCGAGGCGCAGTTGCAGCAGCGTCTTTTTCCGCCACCACCCGACGTCCCCAGCGATCAACGTCCGATGCCGGACTGGACTCATGTCCACGCAGAGTTGCGCCGCCCCGGCGTAACCCTGGCCCTGCTTTGGCAAGAATATCGACTCGCCCATCCGCAAGGCTTCCAATACAGCTGGTTCTGCGAGCACTACCGGCTCTGGGCCGCCAAGGTCGACGTGGTCATGCGCCAGGAACATCGCGCAGGTGAAAAGCTGTTCGTCGACTATGCCGGCCAAACGGTGCCAGTCATCGACCGGCAGACCGGCGAAATTCGCCAAACACAGATCTTCGTCGCCGTGCTGGGCGCCTCCAGCTACACCTTCGCCGAAGCCACCTGGTCGCAGAAACTGCCCGACTGGCTGGGCTCGCACGCCCGCTGTTTTGCTTTTTTCGGCGGCACCGCACAGATCCTGGTGCCCGACAATCTGCGCAGTGGCGTGACCAAGGCGCATCGCTACGAGCCGGATATCAACCCCAGTTACCGCGATCTCGCCGAGCATTACGGCGTAGCCGTGCTGCCCGCGCGCTCGCGTAAACCCAAGGACAAAGCCAAGGTTGAAGTCGGCGTACAGGTCGTCGAGCGGTGGATACTGGCGGTGCTGCGCAACCGCCAGTTCTTCTCCTTGGGCGAACTCAACACAGCCATCGCGTTGCTGCTGGATCGCCTCAATCAGAAGCCCTTCAAGAAACTGCCCGGCTCACGCCGCTCGGCCTTCGAGACCATCGACCAACCCGCGCTGCAACCGCTACCAGAACATCCGTATGTCTACGCCGAATGGAAAAAGGTGCGAGTCCACATCGACTACCACGTCGAAGTCGACGGCCATTTTTACTCCGTGCCGTACCAACTGGTGAAACACCAACTCGAAGTACGCCTGACCGCGCAGACCGTCGAGTGCTTCCACGCCAACCAGCGCGTGGCCAGCCATCTGCGCTCGCCGCACAAAGGCCGCCACACTACCCACACCGAGCACATGCCCAAAAGTCACCGCGAACACGCCGAGTGGACGCCCCAGCGGCTGATCCGCTGGGCTGAGCAGACGGGCCCGAATACGGCCGGTGTCATCGCCTACATCCTCGAACGCCGAATCCATCCGCAGCATGGCTTCCGCGCCTGCCTGGGCATCCTGCGCTTGAGCAAACAGCACGGCGAAGAGCGGCTGGAAGCCGCTTGCCAACGTGCGCTGGCCCTAGGCGCATGCAGTTACAAGAGCCTCGAATCGATCCTGCGCCAAGGCCTGGAACGGCTACCTCTTGCCCAGCAAAACCTGCCGTTACTGCCCGATGAACATATCAATCTGCGCGGCCCTGGCTACTACCACTGACTGAAAAAGGAGCACGAACATGCTGCCTAACCCGACCCTCGACAAGCTGCAAATCCTACGCCTGCACGGCATGATCAAGGCGCTTGGCGAACAACACGCAACGCCCGACATCAACGATCTCAGCTTCGACGAACGCCTCGGCCTGATGGTCGACCGCGAGCTGACCGAGCGCGAAGACGCCCGCCTGACGACTCGCCTCAAAGCCGCACGACTGCGCCATAACGCCTGCCTGGAAGACATCGATTACCGCAGCCCTCGTGGCCTGGACAAGGCGCTGATCCTGCAACTGGGTAGCGGCCAGTGGCTGCGCGATGGCCTGAACCTGATCATCGGCGGGCCGACGGGCGTAGGCAAAACCTGGCTCGCCTGCGCGCTGGCTCATAAAGCTTGCCGCGACGGTTACAGCGTGCGCTATCTGCGCCTGCCGCGCTTGATGGAAGAACTGGGCCTGGCACACGGCGACGGCCGCTTCGCCAAGCTAATGGCCGGCTACGCCAAGACCGACCTGCTGATCCTGGATGACTGGGGCTTGGCGCCGTTTACCGCTGCTCAGCGGCGCGACATGCTTGAACTGCTGGACGACCGCTACGGCAACCGCTCGACGCTGGTGACTAGCCAGATGCCGGTGGACAAATGGCACGCACTGATCGGCGATCCGACCTTGGGCGATGCGATCCTCGACCGGCTGGTGCACAACGCTTATCGGATCGAACTGAAGGGCGAATCGATGCGCAGACGCGCAACGAAATTGACGGCGACAGAGACTTCAGACTAACAATGCAAACCTGCGTCGCTGCGCTCCGACTGCCCGGCCGGATGAGCGTGGAATAGGTGGCCGGATGTTGGTGGGCTGGGTGGCCGGATGGCGTGGAATGCGCACAAAACATCCAGTAAATTCTGGAAGCGTCAAAAAATTGAGCCTTCAAATGGAGTAGCCGCATATTAAATCCATTTGAAAGCTCAAGGAGGTAATCATTCCCGCCCACCATCCGTTGAATGTTTTCCAACAGTACGAGTATTTGAGCTAACCATGCGAGGTATTGATGCCTTCCAAGAGAAATAAATCCAACAAATTAATGCAGTCGCCCTGCTAAAACGGGTGGCTGATTTCCGACGTTATGGGAGCCCAGCTAGTGTTTATAGATGCCGATCGTGACTTCATGTCGAAAAACATGAAAATAGTTGTTGAATCAATTGAGTCGAAGCTGAACGAACCTTTCTTTTTCGAATTCAAAAATATTGCGACTGCCGCAGTATCAAAATACATCGAAGCAATTAAGGAGCTCGAGGTATCAGGGACGCGCCAAGACCTTACATACTTCAAGGACAATCAGGCCGAAGAGTCTATAAATGCGCACTTTTTCGAGATTACTGACAAGATAGTGAACAGTGAGGTACTTCAGGTACTCGACGCCTTGCGGTATTCATTTATGTGTTATGCATACAATGGCCTGCATCAACTTTATACGCGCCAAGAAAATGAATGTTGGCACCCCAAAATAATACTCACAGAAGTATTGGAGCCAAATGACATTGATTCATTACCTCAGGTTTTTACTCTATATCGAGGGTGCGACATTAGCGAGCTTGAAAAACTTTCCTTCGGGCAAGCGTGGACTACGTCGTTAAATATCGCAAAAAAATTTGCGTACACAAACTATTTAGGACAGGACTGGCTTGATGAAAGTAGCAGGATTGTATTGGAAACGAGATACCCTAGAGAGCATGTTTTATTTTCGAATCAATCAATAGAGTATGAGGTAGTGGTTGATGTCGACAAGTTGGACGTAGTGCGCAGACATACATAAAAACTCGCTCAAGACACGACGACCTGAGCTCAAACGTTATTTCCGCCCGCTGCAATGGGCAGAACACCTACGCGTCTACTTCTCTGAGATAGTCCTTTCGGTGCTGTACGCCAGGTGGTTTTTCATGCAATAAGAGATAGCGTCTACTACTGAGCAAGCAGTAACTCGATGACAAAGGGGAGATTCCAAGTAATAAACGCCAGTATGACGTAAATCACTCCAACAATTCCTATAGCGAAGAAAAGGGTTACTCGGCGTCTGTCTATGGGCGTGAGAAATCTGTCCTGCTTATCAGATCGAGAAGAGTAATGCTGCAGTACATCGAGCCAGGTTCTGCTCTCTTGATATGCAAGAGATGCATCTCGTAGATGCGAGCTGAATTGAAGAACACAGGACAGCACGAGATAACCCGCTAGAAATTTAACCAGCAGAGACAGCTCGGTGCTTTCCAGCAGCGCGTGAATATTTTTCTGATCAAACTTACCTATGAATGAAAACCCAATGAAAACCAAGACACTGAGAATGTCTCGGGTAAGCGAGCTCACCAAGTCCCTGACCTTGGTCGCATACAGGTCAGCTTGCGACTTCATATCCTTCATGAGTTCGCGAACCTCTTTGTGATAGGCATCCTTTCGGTCGAGAATCACAAAGGTGTAGCTATCGCGGGCTTGCTGCAGTGCTACTGCAAGATACTTCTCGGCTCCTGCTAATAGCGTCTGGTCTTCCTCAATGTCGATGGACAACCGATCCATGACAAGTCTAAGGCGGGTCTCAGGACGCTCCTCATAGACCCAGCAGACGGCCTCTGTCAGCAAAGAAAGGGCATCGGCACTTGCCTCTTGACTGCGGTCGCAGAGCGGCAATAAAAGTCGCTTGGTGCCTCGAAGTATGGCGTCATAACCATCGTCAGTGTGTTTCAGCTCTTGAACTAAACATGCAGCGAGGACGCATGCGCTCAAGCGAACCAGAGGCTTCGCCGCTACGCTGCCGATATTTCCCCATGTTAGCGCATAGGCGCTTGGGCAAACCCGAAGTGGCTTCACTGCATTGGTGTGGATCAACCCATGGACATCGGACTGATCAGGCAGTTTGTTGGCTGGGACGCCCGACGCCTGTTCTGTCGGCGGTAATACCCAAAGCAATGGCCCACCAAATGCGGCGGCCAATCCGTTAACTCGAATCGTCGTCGGGCGAGCCAGGTCGGGCTCATTTCTACCGGGAAATTGGAATGGGTCAATTCGCCCCGCCCAATCCATGAAGCCTTCAGGCGTGAAGAACAACAGCGTATTTTCATCGTCCCTGGCGCACATTTTCTGAGCGAGTGGAGACTTGCCAAAGATCAGCCTCCACGGCTCGTCATCGAAGGTATCTGATGCCAGTTCGGCGGTATCCACTGCCGCCCCAGAAATCATGACGATAGGTGCGTCAATACCGAGTTGTCTGGCTAGCGCGTCGATCTGTTGGAGAATTGCTTTCACAGCTCCGCTCAGCGAGTCGCCCTCCACCGTGAGGCGAAAGCTCTCATCAAAGAATTGCGTGGCGTGACCATGCAGTTCAAGGGTCGCTTTAAGTAGATCCGCTATAGCGGGCATGATTTCTCAACCTTTGGCATCCAACCGATTCGTTTCAATGGTAACTCGGGCGCGGCCATTACCTAACTGCTCGATGGCCATACCAACCGCTTCAGCGCTGCCTTCAAAAGAGATGGTGACACCCTCAAGCGTTTGATAGACCTGCTTTCGTTCGCTAGTACGCAAAGATCCAGGCTGGGGGCGGAATTGTTGTCCTGCAACGCCTGCTTCGGCAAGAGCCTCCCGCAAAGACCCCATGAGCAATGCCTTACGATCAGCATCTTCGTCACGTACCACAGCGTTAAGGTAATCGTCTGTTTCAAAGACATCATGATCATTGAGGTAGTTGAGCGACCTGCCCGCAAAGGTATTCAGATCCTCCCCTGGCGGTAACTGTTCAGCTGTCAGCTTTTTCGCCCATTTCCGTACCTGACCATGCGCCGTCCTCGTTAACACAGCGTCCTGCTGACGCTCTGTTACGCCGAGAAAAGCTCTAAAGTAGTCGCCCAGTCCCGGTTTCTTCACCCGGTCAAAAGCTAATACATCCCACGCGAACCGGTCAGAGACATCAATCAAGGCGCTTTTCTGAATGGCGTTCTTGTTCTCATTGAGAGAGTTCTGAACCTCATGAATAACAGCTACTCTTCGTCCATCTTTTTCCTCGTAGCTGTAAGTAAACGAGGGTTGTTTGTCCATTTTCACTAAGAAAACAAGCTGCCTCCAATCATGTGGAGACACTAGGTACTTCACAGTGGACACAATGAATACGCCAGCCGACATTTGCCCTTGGTGGCGACCAGAAAAATCCGTGGTAATTTGGCGTGAAAGCTCGATGAATCTATCCGGCGTTTCGATCAGTTGTTGGCACTTCTCTTTTAGGTTTACAGCGTCCTGCTTGAACACATATTGCGTGCCTTCCGCGATATCACGCAGCCGATCCAAAAAGAACTTCTTTTGGGTAGCCTGTAGTTGCACTTCATCGAGGAAAATAACGTCTTCATCCTCCCCTGCATCTGCATCGATAATATGGAAGATAAAGCTGACAATTTCCAAGCTCTCTCGCTGGGCCTGACTCAGGACGCCATCCAGTGGTACCACCATGTTTCTACTCCTTTCGAGGTTTCCTTTTTTACTTCCAAAAATCACCTGACTTCATAACGATGAAGGCAATGAGATTGCCGTAGGGCAGGGGAACACGTGGTCTATCTGCACGATGCCGTTTAGCGTGTTCAGGGTGACGTTGCGCAGGCCGCGGCAGGTTTGCTTGTCCAGTTGCCAATGAGCGAACAGCGGCACTAGGAGCTCGCCAATGTGTCCCCTGGCCCAAGGAGACTTGAGCAGGCCAATAAGCAGGGCAGCCAAGATGAACCAAGCCAATGTGCCGCAGGCCTGCGCAATGATGAAGGTGAAGTCCATTTCATGTCCCCAGATGCTACCTAACTGAATAGTACCTAAATCCGATCTAATGGCGCGATAATATTACGGTGTTTCTGAGTCGCCTCGAGATTTCTATACACCTTTAGGTAGGAGCCCGATTCTGGCCGGTAGCGGTCCTTCTAAGCGAAAGACTCTGGTCCGTTAACAGTCGCCTTAATCATCATAAACCGGTCCTCGCAGAGCAGTTCTTGATGTAACACCTATTTGCCATGTAACACGTCTATCGGCAAACGAAACACATCTGTGTAACGCAAAATAAATCATTTAAAATCATATACTTACAGACGCTCGTAACACGCGCAACACCCGTAACACGGTTTTATTAGGGTATCCCCCGAGCCCCATTAGTATTGCTCCTTCAGCGAGGGAGATCGATCATGCTCTAGGGTTTGGTTAGACAGCGGGGGGCCCTGCGCACTTTCGTTTGTCACGGGGTAGGAAACCCGCGTGATCGTGTTAGCGGAAAGGCGCCCAGCTTAGTGAACAGGTGAACCGGGTGAACTGCTGTTCACCAGTGCATTTGCCCTATGAATCGGAAAGCCGCTGGGGACCCTGGGCATTTCGGATAGACACGGGGCATAGAACCCGCCAGATCTCGTTAGTGGCTGGGCTCCAAAGTTAGTTGACTGGTTGACCGAGTTGACCAGGACAATCGTTCACTATCCTGAACGAAACCCATGACCGTTACAGATCCGGTAAGGATGCCCTTTTCTCTTCAAGATCCTTTCAATTTCAACGTTGAAATTTCAGTAAGCTGGTGCGGCTGCCGCTACCTCGATCCCGCGGGTTTCATGCCCCGTACCTTAGCTAAAACCTCAGGGTCCCCGGCGACTTCTAGCATCCCATCGCCGCTTTAGTTATCGTCTCTGCCTCCATAGTTTCAAGGATGAGGGATATGTTCTGGAAACGCGATAGAACGGTTCGGGTAGAACTCACCACCCCGATCAACATAGTGCAGCCGCTAGCGGGACCACCTCCCCTCGACAAGGTCAGCACCATAGCTAATCAGGCGAAAAGGATCGACGCCGATCTCGTGTTTAAATTCGGGACGTTCCTAATCGTGGTGTCGCAGGCAATTCTAATCGTCTGCGGTTATCTAGATCTTGCGGCGTACTACGAGCAATTTGGTATAGGAACGAGTGAGCTTGAGCTTGGCACTCCTACGCTGCTGGTGTACGGATACAGCTACACGCTCTCCGGGCTAATGGGCACTGTAGATAAGGTTCCCGTGCTCGGCGCGTACATCCCAGGGGCCGTATTTATTTGCATAGGTGCGGCTGTCACATTTCTCTTTTTTGCGATGCACGACGCCAGATCGTTTGGGAGCATGGTCCAAAGAAGCATTCTGGTAGGCGTCGTGCTTATGTTGATATTTCTCGCCCCAACGCTAGCCGTTCGGAACGGCATCGAACGGGCAGAAGAACGCTACCAAGCGGAAACTGGGGTGAAAGCAAGCTACGGACTATCAAGAGAGCACACTATTGTCACAGATCAGAAAGAGACACTTACCGGTCGGCTGATCGTGGCCGATACAAAATCGACCTACCTCCAAATCAAAGATACTGTCTACAAAATCGACAATGCCTCAAACCGCGTGATGAGAAAAACGTTGCTCAAGCCCGAACTTAAAACACCTTCTAAAAAGTCTAATGGGGACGCTGGTCCAAGCGCCCCTAAACCCGCCTAGGAAACGGCCTCATGTATGCCTACGTGTATGCCTAACCGAAACACACCCAACAATACCCAGTAGATACGGGACTTTACCTGCTCAGTTCAAACGACGCCGGGGCACCAGATATGAAATGAAAAAGCCCCAGATCGTGAGATCTGGGGCTTTTTTGTGCGTTTCGACTCAGCGCTTGCGCAACACCTCCAACCGCGCCGGCAAGTCTTCGTTTGGAAAGCGCTTATGCAGCGCCAACAGCTTTTCATCAGCCGCCTTGCTCTCCCCTGCCTCACGCAGCCTCACGATGGCCTGCAACTCCTGCTCCAACGATGGCAACGCACTCGGCGCCGCCTTGCTGAGTCTTTCCGCTGGCGGGGCCGCCACTACGTCAGCGATTTCAGCCTGGGCTGGAGCACTTTCAACCCGGGGCGCCATCGCCATGCGGGCCATTGGCGCGGGGGCGGAAAGCGCTTGCGGCGCTGGGTGGGCGCCTTCTTCGTGGTGCAGCGCAGAGAATGTCGCAGTTGAGATTTCGGGTTGCGGCACAGGGGAGCGCATGACCACGCCGATCATCAGCGCCAACCCGGCGACGGTGGCGAATGCCATTTGCCAGCGCGGGCGTTGGCAGGCTTGCAGCCAGCGTTGCCACAAGCTGGGTTGCGGCTGCGGGGCTTCGCGGCGGGCGGCGTTGAGGATGAAGGCGTCGAGGGACGCGGGCGGTTCGCCGGTGCTGTGTTGACGGTAGTGCTGGAGCAGCGCGTCGTCCGGGGTGTGTCGGGGGTCAGTCATACAGGTACCTCCTCGGCCAGCAGGCGCCGCAATTTTTGCAGGGCGTAGCGCAAGCGGCTTTTTACGGTTTCCAGCGGGGCGCCGGTGAGGGTGGCGATTTGCGGCACTTCGAGGTCGCCATGCAGGCGTAACAAAAACACCTCGCGCTGGTCTTCGGGCAGTTCTTGCAGGGCGGCGTCGAGGCGCGCCTGGTCGCGGCTCAGGCTCAGTTGTTGCTCGGGGCCGGCGCTGTCGTCGGGTTGGGCGTGCAGCTGTTCATCGTAGCTGTCGTGCAAGGGGTTGTGGATGCCGTGCTTGCGCCAGTGGTCGATCAGGCGGTTGCGGGCGATCTGGAACAGCCAGGTACGAAAACTCGCCCGGCCTTGTGGCTGGGTGGTGCTGCGGATCAGGCTGAGCCAGGTGTCCTGGTAGATTTCTTCAGCCAGTTCGGCTTTGTTGCACAGGGACACGAGGAAGCGGTACAGGCCCTGGCGGTGGCGCGTGTAGAGGGCTTCAAATGCGCCAGCGTCGCCGGTTCGGTAGCGGGCCAACAGCGATTCGTCGCTGGGTGGATCGTCTGGGACGGCCATGTAATGGGCGAACTCCTTTTTGTCAGCCGAAGCAGGATTACTGTGGGAGGGGGCTTGCTCCCGATAGCAGTGGGTCATACAGCACATCGGATACTGACACACCGCCATCGGGAGTAAGCCCCCTCCCACATTTGATCTCGGTTGTGAGCGAGATCAGGGTTTGAGGCTTTGGGCCAATTCGACCAGTTGCACGAATTCGTTGCGCAGCCCGAACGGGTCATCGCCGCGGGCCGAGCGCGCCAGTGTGGCAGTGTCTTGCAAACTCATGTTGCCAGTGTAGCGGCCATCACCCTTGAGCTGTTGGGCGAACGCGGCAACAGCTGAGGAGAAGCGCAGGTCGTCGCTGGCCGGGGTGGCCTGATTGGCGATAGGGCGCTCGATCAATTGGCTGTTGCCGCCCGCAGCGGGCTTGTAGCGCACCCGTAGCATCGCCAGCTCGGCGGATTTACCTTCGGCCGTTGGTGCATTGGCATATCGTAACGGCTCCAGCCAACCCTTCTCGCCCTTGGGCACGATTTCGTACAGCGCGGTCACTGTATGGCCTGCGCCGATTTCGCCGGCATCGACTTTGTCGTTATTGAAATCCTCACGCTTCAAGGCGCGGTTTTCATAGCCCAGCAGTCGGTATTCGCTGACCTGGGCGGGGTTGAATTCCACCTGCAATTTCACATCCCGTGCGACCACGGCCAGGGTCGAGCTGAGTTGCTCCACCAGCACCTTGCGCGCTTCACGCAGGTTGTCGATGTAGGCGTAGTTGCCATCGCCCGCGTCGGCCAGTTGTTCCATCAGGTGTTCGTTGTAGTTATCCACACCGAAGCCGAGGGTGGTCAGGGACACGCCACTTTTGCGCTGGGTCACCGCCATTTGCTTGAGGCTGTCAAAGTCGCTGATGCCCACGTTGAAGTCGCCATCGGTGGCCAGCAGGATGCGGTTGATACCCTTATCGATAAAGCCTTCGCGGGCCATTTGGTAGGCCAGTTCGATGCCGGACGCGCCTGCGGTGGAGCCACCGGCGGTGAGTTGGTCGATGGCGTTGCGGATCTTGGCTTTTTCAACGCCCGAGGTGGGCTTGAGCACCACGCGGGATTCACCGGCGTACACCACCAGTGACACGCGGTCCTGATCGCGCAGTTGGTCCACCAGTAATTTCAGCGTGCTTTTGACCAACGGTAAGCCTTCGCGGCGGTCCATGGAGCCGGACACGTCCACCAGGAAGACCAGGTTGGCGGGCGCCAATTCTGCCACGGCTTTATCGGAGGCCTTGATACCGATGCGCAGCAGTTTTGTACGCGGGTTCCAGGGCGTGGCGGCGAGCTCGGTGGTGACGCCAAATGGGGAGCCATCGGTGGGCAGTGCGTAGTTGTACGGGAAGTAGTTGACCATTTCCTCCAATCGCACGGCGTCTTCGGGCGGCAGGCGACCTTGATTGAGGAAGCGCCTGACGTTGGCATAGCTGCCAGTGTCGACGTCGATGCTGAAGGTGGAGACCGGGGTCTCGGCGACGCGATGCACCGGGTTATCCGGCAGGTTGGCGTATTGCTCGCGGGGTTCGCTGCGGTAGTCCATCGTCGCCATTTCTCGCACCGCCATCGGTGCCGGCATCGCCATTTGCTTGACCACTGCATTCTGGATCGGCGCGCTGTGAAGTTCGGCGAGAGGCGCCGGTTCAATCGGTTTGGCGACTTCGGGGGACGATGACAGCCCACACCCAGCCAGCGCCACCAGCAGGGTGACGGCAAAACCTTGGGCAGCAGGACGCAGCAGGAGCACAGAGCGGGACATGGGCTGAACCTCGTGAATGAATGATCCGTTCAACAGCTCAGACGTAACGCAGCACCGGTACGGGTTAACCACGGTTATTTCTTCGCCCAATTGCTGCGTCACACTTCGAGACACAACCGGGTGAACCTGCCATTACCACCAGCCACATATCGAGAGTTCGCCTCCCTGTCAGAACAGCCTGTTTCTTGACGTCTTTGGAGCCTTTTTACATCAGAGAAATCGCGATGAACTCCGTAAAAAATAACCTAACACACCGCTATGAGCCGCCCTCATTCGCCGAACGCCCGAGCTATGTCGGGGCCGCTTCAGACAAGCCGTCCTACACCACCGAGCAAGCGGCAGAGCAAATCACTCGAACGGGCTATCGTTGGAAAGTGCAGAACCCAGACGGCACCACACCTATCGGCTATCGTTTTTTCACACCTTCACAAGCCACCTACAGCACACCCACCGGCGCTAACGAGTTCTCACCGTCGCAAAAAGAGCAGGCCAGGCGCGCCATGCAGTCTTGGGCGGATGTCGCCAATATCTCCTTCACTGAGAATGCACCCGAGGCCAATGGGCAGCTGTTACTGGGTAATGACCCGAACCAGACCGGCCTGTCGGGCCATGCGTCTTATCCGGGCATCTACAGCGATGGCACCCAAGCCTGGTTCGCGTCAGACGGCATAAATCGACCCTTCACTCACGGTAGTTTCAGCCGGTACCTGCTGGCCCATGAGATCGGCCACACCTTGGGCCTCATGCATCCCGGCAAATACAACAATGGCGGCAGCTACGCTGAAAACGCCCGCTACGCCGAGGACAACCGCGCCTACAGCCTGATGAGTTACTGGTGGGCAGGTCATCTGGGCCATGATCACAACAAAAACCGCCAAACTCACTATGCCAGCGCGCCGCTGATGGACGACATCACCGCCATCCAAAAGCTCTACGGTGCCAATTACAAAACCCGCGACACCGACACGGTCTACGGCTTCAACTCCAATACCGGGCGCGACTTTCTCAGCCTCAACTCAGCGGACGACGCACCCGTGTTCAGCGTGTGGGATGGGGGCGGCAACGACACCCTGGATTTCTCGCGGTTTCATCAGGACCAGACCATCAACCTGAAGGCTGAACACTTCTCCGATGTGGGCGGCATGAAAGGCAACGTCTCCATTGCCAAAGGCGTGACGCTGGAAAATGCCATCGGCGGCACGGGTGCTGATCGACTCATCGGCAACCACGCCGATAACCGCCTGACCGGTGGCCTGGGCCAGGACACCCTTACCGGTGGACAGGGCAGCGATACCTTTGTGTATAACAACGCCAGCGAGTCGACCGCGCAACGCCCCGACCTGATCACCGATTTCACCAGCGGGCAGGACAAGATCGATGTGGCTGCCGCGCTGCAGGCCGCGGGTATCAAGGACCTGCAGTTTGTGCGCCGCTTCAGCGGCCGGCCGGGCGAGGCGTTGCTTGGTTATGAGCCGAACACGCGCCAGCACAGCCTGGCGATTGACCTGGATGGCTCGGGCCAAGCCGACCTGTATATCAAGAGCCAAGGGCCAATCAAGCCAAACGACGTGATCAGCCGAGCTTCCCAGCCGAACCGTGTGCCAACCCCACCCGCCCGGGTTACGCCGCAACCGCCAACAACTCCGCAACCGCCGACGCCAGCGCAGACAGCACCGTACAAGCCCCGCCCCGAGCCAATGCTCGCCCCACAACAAGCGCCGTTCTCCTTGCAGAACTACGCCAACGCATCCCTTAAGGGCACGCCGATGCATACCGCGGCCAGGGCCGTGGGCAGTATCCGCGAAGTGACGGTCACACGGGACTCATGGGGCTATGAACGGGTGCATACCCGTTCGTTGGGTACCGGCTCGCTGATCAACGATGGCAACAGCGTACTGACCAACCAACATGTGCGCGACGCGCTGGCCAAAGGCAGCAAGCTCGAACTGTGGCTGGGGTATGAACAAGACAGCACCGGCCGAATGAAGGTAGAGCGCAAAGTGCCGCTGGACCCCAACCCGCTCAGTGGCGATGCACGGTTGGACTACGCCGAGCTGCGTGTCGACTTGCCCGTCGGCGAGAAAAAAGCCTTGGCCGAGCAGTTCCCGCCCCTGAAGCTGGCCTCCGGCCCCCAAGCATCGCCTGGGCAGAAAGTCTTTATGCCCAACCATGGGCAAGAGGCCCTCGGCATTTCATTTCTAAATACCAAGGGCCAACCCACCACACTCAAGGGATACGACCAGGACAGCCGTAATCAGGGCACGGTCTACCATGATGCCTTCAAGAAGCCCGGCACCTCAGGCTCACCGCTGATCAGCGTTGATACGGGCGAGATCGTTGCCTTGCACAATGGCTCCATCGGCACCAGTGTGAACGGGCAGCGCGACTCCATGGGCACGGCCACCCGCATCGACTTGATCCAACAGCACCGTCGTCAGAGGTGACGCGGTTCAGTCCGTGCCGTACTTGGGATTACGCGGCCCGTACAGAAGCCCGGTGCGTTGCCCTGCCGACAGCAGGCGCGCACTGGTGATACCGGCAATCGGATGCGCCGCATCGGTAGAGCTGTTGATCACCTGCTTGACCGCCGCCGTGATCAGCATGCCCACCAGGCCGCCACCGTTGTTGTTGCCCTCCTCGCTCGACGCCCGCGCCGAACCGGTCCACAACGTGGTGCCGGTGCGCAGGTCCACCAGTTTGGCCGAGGCCGTCACCGAGGTGTCGCTGGAGATCAGCATGTACTGGGTGCCGTACTCGCTGATGGTGATGTACAGCGCCGCGTCCGCACCAAAGATGTCATGCAGCTTGGCCGGTTGTACGGCCTGGATATCGTTGGCGGTGGTCAGGCCGTTCTGGCGGAAGGTTTCGTCCACCAGGGCAATCGGCAACACGTAGTAGCCGGCTTCGGCCAGTGGGTAGGTGACTTGCGACACCAGGCTGTAGGACGCCTGCACTTCCGGCGATTCATTGATCGGCGGCAGTACCAGGATCGACTTGGGCCGCGCCTGTTTGTACGCCGAATAATCAACTGTCTTGGGCGCGGCGCAACCGCCGAGCAACGCCAGGGCCAGCAAGGCGCCGGTGAGTTTTAACAGGCTCATTTGGTGGCGACTCCGGCTTTGGCGTTTTTCAGCAGAAAGTCCATGTACGCAGCAGACTCAGGGAACAGGGCCTTTTCGGTGCGAAACTCCTGCACCATCTGGTCATCCTTGCCCATGTTCATGTACAGCATGCCCAGGTGCGCGTGGTAACCCGGCGGCGCTTTGCGGCCACTGGCGTTGATCTTCTGCAGATCGCGCTCCAGTGCTTCCACCTGCGCTTCCTTGGGTTCGCCCTTGAAGTACTCGTAAACCTGAGGCTGGTAGCTTTCCCATTGATACAGGGGCTGGGGCGCCGTCTGGCACCCGGTTACCGTTGCGATTGCTGTCAGCGTCAGCGCCAACTTCACTGCCTTGCTCATCCGTGTACTGCTCCTTGTGGTGTGGCTGATCAGTTACGCGGGTTCCAGGCGCCGGCGTTGATGCCGTCGACCAGGCGGTTGATCGCTTCGCGCATGGCCAGGTCCAGCACCTTGCCATTGAGGGTGGAGTCATAGCTGGCGGTGCCGCCGAAGCCGATCACTTCACGGTTGGACAGCGCGTACTCACCGGCGCCCTGGGTGGAATACACCACTTCGGAGGTGTTGATGTTGACGATATTCAACGCGACTTTGGCGTAGGCCACTTGGGTCTTGCCACGGCCGAGGATGCCGAACAGCTGGCGGTCGCCGGTTTCCTTGCGGCCGAATTCGGTCACATCGCCAGTCACCACATAGTCAGCGCCCTTGAGCTTCTGCACGGTGCCTTTGATTTTGGCTTCCTGGGAGATTTCGCCCATGTTGTCGCGGTCCAGCACGCTGAAGCGGTTGGTCTGCTGCAAGTGGGTGATAAGGATGGTCTTGGCCTGGCCGCCGAGACGGTCGACGCCATCGGAGAAGATGCCGCGCATGTAGCTGGAGCGGTTATCGAACTTACCCACGGCAATCGGCACACGCACGCCGGAATAGGCCACGTGGGCGCTGGCGACTTGCTCCACCGGCATCGCGCGGTTGCTCTCGGTGGCACAACCGGCCACGGTCAACAGCGCCGCGGCGGTGAGGCCCGACAGCAGGATTTTGGACAGTGTCTTCACAGGGTGCTCCTTGGGTGAGGAAAACAGCGTTGCCGGGTTTTCCAAGGAGTCAGGCAGCCTGAAAACGCGCTGGCCTGGATTCTTCCCTGAAAGACGGTGATGCAACGGCTGCGGCATTTTACGGGGTTGAGAGCGGTTCTCAAGTTGTTTCGGCCATAGGTGGGGGGCTTACCCTACTGCCGACCGCAATACTCAAAGCAACGAAGATTAAATGTGGGAGCTGGCTTGCCTGCGAAAGCGGTAGTGCAGCAACAGATGCAGCGACTGACACACCGCCTTCGCGGGCAAGCCCGCTCCCACAGGGGAACTGCGCTTAACCCTGACTGGCATTAGGCCAAGCCCGCCCACCAACAGCCGCCAGCCTTCGCACAGACCTACTTGAGCTCCTTCACCAGATACTGCGCAGAAATCTGCGTAATCCCGGTCAACGCCCGGCGCAAGGCTTCTGGGTCGGTGCGATAAGTGAGCGGCGTGTATCCATAAACGTTCTGGCCATTGAACGGCGTGACCGCTTCAAAGGTGCGCCAAATCATCTCATCGCCGCGATCCATCTGCGCTAACACGTTAAGGGTCGGATAAATCACACTGCTGAAACCCTGGGTCAGGCGAAAGCCCCACTCGGACACGGTCAGCTGAATCTGCGCATCGGCGGGCTCATCGTCGCCGACCACCTTGAGCGTCGAAGTCTTACCCAACTCATCGACAAAGCCCTGCTTGAGCAACACACCTACATCGAGTTTTTCCGCCTCCATCACCGTCAGAATAGCCACCGGCGTCGGCATCTCGGCCAACTGCCCAAGCTTCATGCCGCCAGCAAACCCGGCGCCACTCAACGCCGCAGTACCCAGCTTGGACGCCCCGCTGGCCATGCCAACACCCGCGCCAACCCCGGCACCCAGGGCCGCGCCCCAGGCCTGTTCGCGGCCGAAGTACACCATGTTCTTTTCCCACTTCACGGGCAGGACTTTGACGGTCTTGATCTGAGCGCGGTTTTCGGGGGTGAGGGGGTGGCTGACGCAACCGCCGAGGATGAGGGTGGCGAAGAGAATGAGGAGGAGGTTTTTCACATCAGTCCTTTAATGTTTGCAGTGAATACGAGAAGTCGGCAGGGCCTGGACCCTGCCGACATACTGGCTCAACTCATTTGCTTTCTTTGGCAATGGTGCCCAAGGACGCATCCTTGACCAGATAACGGCCTTCGACTTCGCTCAGCGCTTTGAGGCTGTTACGCGCCACGGCGAAGCCCATTTCGACTTCCTGCTTGAGGTAAACCACCTCGCCCGCCTTTACATCAATCGGCATATCCGCCCAGTTTTCAGCCTTGGAGCTGATCACGTGTTTGCCCGGCGTCACGAAAAAATAGATGTACTGGTTACCACGGTTGTAACCCATCTCCGAGTCGGCTTCCTTGTCATCCAGGAACACGTTGAACCGCACCAACATCCCTACGTTGCTCGGGCGCACGACGTACACCAGGCCTTTATCAGCCACGGCAGCCTTGGGCAGCGAATAGTTCGCCACGTCAGCCTGCATCTTCTCCACCGACGGCGTCGAGGAACAGCCAAAGAGCGTGGCAAGGGACAGAACGACAGCGGCTTTGCAGAACAACTTGATCATGTATTTCTTCCTTGTGGGTAACGGTGGAGCGGTTTTGAGAGAGCCGATGATGGCGGGATCCCATTTTTATGGCATGGCCCGAAGCATTGTGCCATTGCTGTGATGCCTTGCGCGGTTTTGGGTGAGGGGCTTATAGTCCGGCCGTCGCCCATACGGCGATCAGGTTTGGCGACCTGACAACAGAGTGCAAAAGCAATCCGCTTCATGCAGGTGTTTTTGCACCCGCAAAGCTGTGCTCGTTATGGCGGCTGTGCGCGGGAGACCTTCGGGTCTGCCGGTTTACTCTGTTGCCGGTTCGCCAACCTGCGTACAGCTGCCACCCATTCGTTTGGCGACGATTGAGTGGTGGCTTCAACCACCAAAAACAGAGTGTTAAGTATGAATAGATACATGCCCCTAACCGGCCACGACTGCACCGTCCCAGCCCTGATCATCGACACCCAGGCACCTCTCGACGTCCTTCACGACGCCGCCGTGCACCGCATTCGGGCCGTCACCCAACTGCTGGAAAACCTGGCCTTTCGCGAACAACTCAGCAGCGATGCCGTAGTACTTTCAGACTTCGCCCATTTGCTGGCCATTCCGCTGCGCGATGGGTGTGACTTGCTGGATGTCATCAGTCGCAGGCTGAATGCCGATCCGTCCTGAGTGAAAATCGGGCGGCCTTTGTGTCGCCCGCTTTGTGCGTGAGCAATCCACCAAATAAACCGGTCCCCTTATCTGCTTCCTCCTAATTTAAATAAACCTGTCCCCTTTTCTGCTAAAAATCATTCACGGCCTTCTGACAAGAACGGTCGGCATTCATGGCCTGGGCCAGAAACATCGACAGCGTTTCAGTCGGCGGGAACAAGCGTTGACGATGCTTGGGAATCACTGACTCGACACGCTGTAGCAGCGCCGGATCGGCTAGCAGCTTAAAGAATGCATGGGCGTTGCTGTTTTTGGCGTGCTGCTGAATGCGCTGCTGTTGATACCTGACGATTTGACGTCTACGATTCACGCGGGCTGTCCTTGTTCGAGTGGTGTGTGTTCGCAACTATCACCGTAGACCAAGGACGGCCTTTTTTCATTTTTCTTTATTCATATCAGCTGGTTAGCTGTTAAGGAAGTGCCATTCAGGGCGAACTTATTAAATTTGCTTTTTTCTACTATCTTTACAAATTCAAATAAACCCACCCCTTTTATATAACCCTCCTTGACACAAATCAAATGGACAATCAATCACACTCAAAAATTAATTTCACACTTTTACTCACGGATAAACGAAATTCGTCTTTACTTGCCCACCAACATCGTAACTCATCACAAAAGAACTCCAGTTCTCACCCCGCGATGCTGCGCTAGCCTTCAACTCCTTAATTAATCGATACAAAACAGCACCATTGAAATCAGTTTGCGGCTGCTCATTTACCACGCCATTTTTCTCAATGGAGATTTCTTCAACCATGTATCCATCGCACACCTCAGTCTCATACCTGAAGGCATCATAATCTTCAACAATTCCTGACTGAAGCAATTCAAATATACTTTTAACAATTTCTATATCTTTGGTAATCATTCTTTATGCTCCGGTATTCTGCGAGCTTCATTTTCAAATCGAACAGTTTGACGCTTTCCATCGATTATATAAGTAACATCCAACGTATCTGGGCGCAACGATCGAGGATCTTCGCGATTAAATTTTATAGTTGTCGGTCCTACTACTTTATTTGGATCGTTCAAAGCGCTCTTGATTTTGTGTTCGTAAAATACCTTATACGCTGAGCTATTGAAATTCTGATCTTGGGCGAACAAGTTGTAACCATCGCATGTCCCACCCTGACTACACGCTTGTGCGTGTCCGCCTACATCAGTTTCTCTACCGGTCTTCCCAGCAGCAGTTTGCCTCGCGTCCCGTGGAACCTTGATATCAACCGGGGTGAACGTGAGCTCTTCGACTAGACCTCTACTGTCGGTTACAAAAGTAGTGCCGTTGTCCAGCTCATAACGCTGGTTGGGCATACGTGCTTCTGGATTGTTGAGCATTTCGTACTCAGGCGATCCTTTGACTGGCTTACTGCTGTCGACTTTGATTGTTTCAGCCGTTGGTGTGTCTTGACGATTCTAACAAAAGGGGACAGATTTATTTAATAGCTCCCAGCGCAAATTTAAATAAATCAGCACCCCCTTTTCTCGCGTCATTTAACACAGCACACCTGATCATCAGAAAGATAATAAAGTCCCTCCAGCTTTCCGCAAATGGAAGGAAGACCGAAAACCGGTTCTGAGGCATAAGAAATAGGCAACTCGGATCTAATCAAACCGGCGAACTCCGAACTTTCCCACGCGGGAGTTACTATACCGCTCCAAAAATTTACTGTGCCCCCCTTATCAGACAATATAAAAGGCTTTACGTATTCAATTACGGCATTGGAGTCCCAATATAAATAACCGCGATACACAGCGCCACTTTCACCAAGAAAATCAGTTCGAACGATAATCTGAAAATCTGAGCACGTTTCCTGTTCGGCGAGGGGGCGTACAGTTGATTCATCCTCCACGGTGTCGTCCATCGGAAAAAACCAAACGCTATAGCTATCAAGATCATCAATCGTTAGCTCATATACTTGTTTGCCCGACACAAATCGCCCCTATGTAATTAAATACAACAAAAGGGGGGCAGATTTAATCAATGGTCTTTGCACTACCACCACGAATTAAACAAATTCGCCGCCTTCCCCAAACTACCTGAACAACTAGGTAACGAATAAAGGGGACAGATTTATTTAATAGGCTTTATTACCGCTATCTCGAATTAAAATAAATCCGCCCCCATTTCTCCGAAATTTTATCCCGCAGGAACCGCATCGATATCAAACTCACCTTGCTCGTCAATTTCGACGTCCGCTCTCAACACCTCAAAATCGCAGCCCCCTAAATTCAAATGGACATTTATTTCATACACTGCACTTGAGGAGGGCCTTATAAATTCGACCTGAAGAGAATAATCTCCTTCAGGCAGTTCTAGAGGAACCGTACTCGAAATACTACCAACCTCAATATTTCTATCTATTACCGAGAAGGGAACTTTAAAGGCCCGAACCACGTCTGCGCTTATAGCGGGCACTTGTTCGTTAATGAAAAAGCTAATTATATGATCCCCTTCGTCAATCAAAGCTCTAAAAGAGACACTCCCTAACCTCCACGCAAATCCTTGCGCATAACTACGATCACTCCAATCATTATACGGCTGATCAAGCGAACTCAAAAACACGCAAAATTGCGAATAAGACAAATATATACTTTCTCTAAACCTAGCCATTAGTCCACCACCTTAATTCTGACTTTCTCGCCATCGGGCAGTCCGCGACATGCATTACCTATACATGCGCCAGCCCCCATATTATCTTTCGGGCTTATGGGTCTAACACTCGCTCCAGTCCCACCCTCTTTAAACATTGCCGGTGGATACTCATCTAACTGTTTCCCAGGGACCTTAGGAAGACCACCAATAGAGTCCTTTCTGTTTCCGGGAGCACCAGGCCTATCAATTGTTAATACATCAGGATGACCGGCATTTTGCGCATCTGAAATATGCTCTGCCGCTTCCCCATATTTCCCACGGGATATTAATATTTCCTTTGACACTAACGGTACGTCAGGAGACGCAGTTTCACCCTGAGTAGCTTTCCCTTTCCCAGAGCGAGACGGCAATGCTACTCCGACTCCAGCCTTTATAGCCTCTGCACCCAGTTTAACCAATGCTCCGCCACCTGCAGAGCTGATATCTGCTGCAATTTTGCTAGAAGCGTCGAGGTTGTTCCCTATCACAAAACCTACAGCGGAGGCAGCGCCACCCTGCTTTTCGGATCGAAGCCTACCTACCAGATCGACAAGTTTCTGGTCATCGTTCGCCAAGGAAGTAGCAATACCTCGGCAGCGTTGCGGATCGCGTGCGCAAAGCGCATCCAACTCGTCATTTCTCCGCTGATCAAGTTCCGCATAACGCTGCCTGACCTCACGCTTCTCTTGCTCGGTAGTCTTGCTATCTACCTCCCGAAGCATTTCCTCGACTTCTTCGTGGTAAAGATAGTTAAACGTCGTTGCCTTCTGAGCAATCTGAGAGCCCTTGTCCAAATCTCCGTCGACAGCCGCTGCCGCTAGCAAGCCTGTTAGTTGTGAAAGCATCAGCGTGATGTCGTCATTGCCTTGAGCAGCCCACACCAACTGATTGATGAGTGCCTCATTCAGCCCGGCAGCGGCAGCACCGGTTTTGAAATCGCTACCTGTGGCTTCAGCCAGCAATCCCCCCATCAAAGCGTGCGCAATAATCTTTTGAGGGCTGCCATTGGGGAACGTGACGTAATCACCCACCCAATTAAAACCGGTAGCCATTGCAACGTTGCCAGCCTCTCCCAACAAGGCCGCATTGAAGTTGTCGCCAAAGCTTCCCCCTTGAATGGCCGTCGATATTCCGCTAGAGATCACCGCCCGGCCACCGGTACGCAGCGCGATATCGCCCGCTGACGTCCAGGTGAAAATATCTTTGGAGGAGTTCGTAACCGCCAAGGTTGAACCCGTACTCGGGGTAACACCTTGGACTGTGCTTGTACTTGTGCCTGCACCTGCGCCGTCAGCACCAGCGAACCAATTGGTGTCGGCATACTCAAGAGCCCCCGCCGTGAACCCGGCGACTGCTGCGCTTTTCAGGCTATTGGCGCTGACCGTTTCCTTAAGCGCTGCACCCAAATTGCCTTTGTTGTTGATGGTGCTGGTGACTGCCGTCGTACTCAGGCTGGTGCTCACCGCAAGGGTGGCTCCCTGCAACCCGAATCCTACCGGCCCCATAATCGCCGCCATCATGATCGCAATCGCAATCTTGGCACCGGCACCCAGCCCCGAGTTGTCGTACTTGAAGCTCTCGTGAATCTCTTTCACCTGGCGCCAATCAATGTCGCCACGTGCCTCAGCTTGCTTGAGCCAGGCCAAATTAGGATCAGCCTTGACCATCGCATCAACGGTCTGGCTTACAGTCTGCTGATCGACCTGTTTGACGTCGATACGAATGCCTTCGGCGGCCTTGATGACAAGCTGTCCTTGGGCAACCAACTCGCTCTGACGCAAGGTTTCGTCTGTATTACCTTTGCCCTTAGCGCTGAACCACGAGAGGTCGCTTTTGCTCTTAGTGTGGCTCTCATCGTGCAGGTCCTTGACGCCTTCAAAGACAATTGCACCACCGCTATCAAGGATGATGTCCTTGCCGCTATTAAGCTTCGCAACTTGATACAGCTGGTCGCCGTCGCTTTTAAGGACTAGGTTGCCACCTGTCTTGATCTCGGTCCCTACCTGGGTGGTGCGGGTCACTTCATCCATCTGCGCCTTTTTAGCGCCCCAGCTTCCCTTCTCCTTCATGTCATACAACGTATGCGTACTGTTCTCAGCCGCCAACAAACTCAACTTATCCCCGCTATACAGATAAGCCTCATTCCCCGCACTGATCCTGCTCGCCACAATCGTGGTGTCACGCCCAGCCTGGCTGACAAAATCCCCACCCGCCGTCAGCACGCTCGCCACTTGAGTGGTCTGGTCGTCCGAGGTCTTGATGCGTTTTTTGCCGTCCTTTTCCTTGCCCTCGACGTTGTGCATGTCGCTGACCGAGGCGACGTTGAGGTCGCGGCCGGCAGCGATGGTGAGGTCTTTGCCGGCGGTGGCATTGCTGCCAATGATGTTGACGTCTTGCCCGGCCTGCATGTTGAGGTTGCCGCCCGCCGTGACGCTGGCGGCGAGGTTTTTGACGTCGGTGGTGATGCTGGATTTCTCGCCGCCGTCGCGGGTCTCGTGTTTGACGCTGGTGTCGCTGGCGGCGATGAGGTTGAGGTCGCGGCCGGCGGTTAAATTAGCGTCGTTGCCAGCGGTGAGTGCGCCGCGGTTGGTGAGGTCGCGGCCGGCGTCGATGGCGAGGTTTTCGCGGGCGACGATGGTGCCGGCGCTGGTGTCGGTGAGGGTGCGCATACCGGCGCCGTCACGCACCTGGATGGCGGTGGTTTCGTTGGTGATATCACCTTTGAGCGCCGTGAGGCTGACTTGCTTGCCGCGGATTTCGCCGGCCATGGCGTTGCGAATGCTGTCCTGGGCCAGCAGGTTGAGGTTGTTGCCGGCTTCGACCAGGCCGCCGGTGTAGATACTGCCGCTGCTGATGGCAGAGAGGTTGTTGCTGGCGCGCAGGGTACCGACGTTGATCAGGTCGCCGCCGGTGACCAGGTTGAGGTCGCGGCCCTGGATCAGGCTGTTGCCGCGCACGTTGCGCGAGTCGGCCTGGGCCAGGTACAGCACCGGTACGAGCACGGTCTGGCCGTCGACGACGCGGTTTTCCATCCACACGATGTCGTGGGTCAGGGCGCCGACTTGCTGGTCGGTGAGCGCCACGCCCAGGCTCAGGCGCAGGGCGTCTTTGCTGGCAAGGCCGTTGTCCATCAGGTAGCGGAACTGGTCGGCGTCGCTGTACAGGCCACCGGCGAGGAAGCGTTGGCCGGTTTGCGCGAGGACGGCGTCGCGGATCAGGCGGGTTTCGTACTGGCCGTCACCGAGGCGGCGCCAGGCATTGTCGGAATTGAAACCGAGTTTGCCGAGCATGTAGTCGGAGCTGAAGAAGCCCGACGTCGAGGTGAATTCGGGGTTGGTCTCGATCAGGTAGTGGCTGGTGGGGTCGGCGTTTTTGACGAACAGGCCGTACTCGCCCTTGGGCAGTTGGAAGGTCGGCGAGCTGGTGGGGTCGACCGGCGCGAAGGCGGTGCCGGTGTAGTCCACGGGCACGAAGCCGCCACCGGGGGCCACACCTACTACGGGCAATACGCTGCCGGGCGCCTGGGCGCTCGGGTCGTTGGCGTGTTTGCTCAGGTTGATGTTGATGCCACCGACGGGGATGCCGGTCTGGTCGTCGCCGAGGGTGCCGGTCAACTGGGCCAGGGTGTTGTTGTGCAGCGTGCCGTTTTGCAGGGTGCGGGCGACGTTGAGGTTGACCGTGCCGCCGGCTTGCAGGGTGGCGTCGTAGCCGGGGCCGCTGTTGTTGGTCCAGGTGGTGACGTCACTTGCGTAGGCGAACGGCAGGCTATTGGGCGAGCGGCTTTTGAGTTCTTCGAAGCGCGCCTTGTCGAAATTCCCGGCCGCCGTGGCCGCATTGAACGCGGGCACGTCGACATATTGCATGCGTTCAAACAAATCGTCGGAGACGTGACCTGGGGTGCCGATGACAAGCTTGCGCTGGCCCGTGCGCGTGGCGGCGCCCTGATTGAGCAGGTCACCGGCAGTGATGCTCAGGTCGCCATTGGCGGCCATCAGGCTGTAGCGGTTCTGCACATTGTCGCCTTGCAGCAGCATGTTTTTGCCCGCCACCAGGCGCGCCGCTACCGAGTCCTTGGTCGCCGCCTCAAGGTACGTCTCGTAGATGGTGATCTCGCCACGTTCCCAGTTGTCGCTCTCGCCGCAGTGCTGGCCACAGATCCAACTCAAGCTGCCGGTGGTCAGTGTCTGCCCGAGTTCGAATTCGTCTTTGGCGTTTTCGATAAAGCCCGCATTGATGCCGATCGAACCTTCGCTTTCCACGGTGCCGGAGCGGTTGCTGAACAGCACGGCACGCCCGCCATCGCGGGCGGCGAAACTCAGGTTGCCTTTGCTGTAGACATCGCCATAGCTGTTGCTGAAGCCATTGCTGCGCAGGGTCATGTCACCGCCGCTGAACAGCAGCGTGTCGGCGGCATTGGTAATGCCGTTGACCGCAGTGAGGTTCACTGCGCCCTGGGCACCGAGGGTGCCACGGTTGTTGATTTGCGCGGCGGCGATGTCCAGTTGCTGGCGGGCGGTGAGGAAGCCGAGGTTGTCCAGGGTGCCGCCCAGGGTCAGGCGGGCATTGGTTGCGGCCAGGCGGCCGCCGTTCTGGCTGAGGTTGTTGGCGGCGACGGTGAGTGTTTGCAGGGCCGAGACGCGGCCGCTGTTGGTGATATCGCCGGTGGTGATGCTGATGTCACCGTCGCTGAGCAGTTCGCCGCCGTTGTCCAGGCTGGCCACGTTGAGGATCAAGCCCTTGGCGCTGGCCATGCGGTCGCCGGCCTTGAGGGCCAGCCCCTGGTCGCTCTTGTAGGTGAGCACGTCGTTGAGTTGCACACGGCCCAGGCCATCGACGTTGCCGAATGCCCAGTCGGCGCTGCCCATGCCCTGAATATTGCCCTGGCTGCCTTCGATGCTGGCGGTGTTGAGGTGGAACAGGCCGGTGCCGGCGTGTTGCAGCATCCCGTTCTGGTTGTTGAAGCTGGCGGCGTCAAGGCTGAAGGCCTGGCTGCCGAATTCGAGGGTGCCGTTCTGGTTGTTCAACGCACCGCTGAGGTTGACGCGGCTGCTGGCGCCGCCCAGGGCACGCAGTTGCCCGTTGGCGCTGTTATCGAGGTTGCCGCCAGTGAGGGCCAGGCCCTGGTTGGCTTCGACCAAACCGCCCTGGTTGGTGAGGGTGTCGCGTGAGGTCAGGTTGATCTGATTGCCGCTGACCTGGCCGCCCGCGCTGTTGTCGAGGGTGGCGCCGCTGACGGTCACTTGTTCTTTGCCGAACAGTTTGCCGCCACGGTTGGCCAGGGCTTCGACGGTGAGTTGCAGGTTGCCGACCAGGCTTGCCATCAGGCCGCCGCTGGCGTTGTCGACGCTGTTCGCGGTGACGGTCAGGCTGTCGCCCTGCACGGTGCCGCCCTGGTTATCCAGGCGGGTGGTGTTCAGTTCGGTGAGGGCGCCGCCGCTGAGGATCAGGCCCTTGCGGTTGCTCACATCCTGGCCGCTGTAGCTCAGGCCTTCGGCGCCGGCCAGCAGTTGGCCGTTGTCGTTGTTCAGGTGCTGGGCGGCGATGTCCAGGCGCTTGCCGCGCAGGGTGCCACCGTCGTTGTTGAGGGTGGTGAGCTGCTTGACCAGCACGCTGCGTTCGCCCGCGTCGATCTGGCCACCGACGTTGGTGAGCAGGTCGCTGACCTGGAGCACCACATCACCGCCATCGCTGACCAGCGCGCCTTTGTTGCTGTTGTTGAAGGTCTGTGCGGTGACGTCGACGGTCTGGCCCAGCAGGATGCCGGCGCTGTTGTCGAAGCGCTCGCCTTGCAGCTGCAGCAGGCCCTCGCTCTGAATGCGGCCCTGGGCGTTGAGCAACTGACCCGGGCCCTTGAGCAGCAGGCTTACGCCCTGGGCGCCACCGGCCAGCAGGCCGGCGTTGCGGTTGTCGAGGCCGGAAGCGCGTACGTCGAGTTGGTCGCCCAACACGCGCCCGGCGCGGTTGTCGATATCGCCGCCAGCCACGTCGAGCAGCAGTTGTTTGCCGACAATCGTACCGCTCTGGTTATCCAGGTGGGCGGCGTGCAGTTCGATATCGCCCTGCCCGGCCTGCAAGCGGCCCTGGGCGTTGTTGAGCTGTTGCGCGGCGGTGAGGGTGAGCTTGCCGGTGTCGGCGCTCAGTACGCCGCCTGCGTTGCTGCTGAGGGTACCGGCAGTAACGTTCAGATCGGTGCTGGCCTGGGCGAAACCCTGGTTGTTGTTGAAGGTGTTGGAAATGGCGAGGTTGAGTGCACCACCGTCGGCCTGGATCAAGCCCTTGAGGCTGTTGTCGAGATTGCTTGCATTGACGGTCGCGGTTTTGCCCACCAGTACGCCGTTCTGGTTGTTCAGGGTGCCGGCGTTGACGGTCAGGTCGTTGGCGATAACTTGCCCGCCGCTGTTGTTCAGTTCGGCACTGGTGAGCACCAGGCTACCACCGGCCATTTCTATACGGCCCTGGCGGTTGTCCAGCGATGCGCTGTTGAGCGTGGCGGCCTGGCCTTCGCCGAAGCGGATCAAGCCGCCGAGGTTGACGATGGCCGGCGAGTTGATCGCCAGGCTCTGCTCGCCGAACAGGCGGGCGCTGGCGCCCTGGTTGGTGAGTTTGGCGCTGCTGACCTCGACGGTCTTGGCCTGGATGATCGCGCCCTGGTTGGTCAGCGCTTGCGCGGCGGTGATCGCCAGTGCACGGCTGGCCAGCAGGTTGCCGCTGGCGGTGACGGTTTGCGCGTTCACCACCAGATCGCCCGTGGTGTTACGGCTGTTATCGGCGGCGACGCCGGCTTCGATGATGCCGGGGTTGTTTACGCTGGCCGCGTTGATCTCGATGCGCTGGCCGGCGGCGATGCTCTTGCGGTTGACCAAAGCCTGGGCGCTGGTGACCTGCACGTTGCCGTTGGCGTAGATCTTATCGGTGAGGTCGACGTTTTGCGCGGTGACTTTGACGTTACCGGTGGCCGCCGCCTGCGCCATGCTCAGGCGCCCGTTGGCGTCGAGCTGAATATCGCCACCACTGGCGGCCAGGGTGCCGTCGAGCTTCACGCCCACACCGGCCTCGGTACCTACCAGTTTGATCGCGCCGGCATACATGCCGCCCAGGGCCGAGGAGTCGATCGCCAGCTCGGGCTTGGCGCTGCCGTCGTCGGCACGGGCGGTGGTTTTCAGGCTTTGCGCGTCGACGTCGTTGCGCCCGGCGATCACGTTGAGTTCGCGGGCGTTGATTTGTGCGTTGATCTTGGCCGAGCGGGTGATGATGTCGAAGCGTTCGACGTTGCTGGCGTTCAAGCCCTGGCCGTCGATGGTCACGGCGCCGCCGTCCACTTCATAGCGCTGCAACTGGCCGCTTGCGTCGAGCACCGGTTTGCCGGTGGTGAGGGTGACGTTGGGGGTGTTGATAAAGCCGCAACCGCTGCACGTCACGCCGTACGGGTTGGCCACGATGACCTTGGCCGACTGCCCCGCCACTTCGGTGTAGCCGCGCAACTGGCTGGGGCTGCCGCCGTTGACTTCGTTGAGGATGACGTTCGCCGCGCCGCCCTTGAGGTTGGGGTTGCCGACAATGATCCCGCCCAGTTGGGTGTTGACCATGGCGCCGTTGCCATTGTTGAGGATCACGCCGTTGGGGCCGACGTTGTAGTCCTTGAACTGGTTATGGGACAAGCCCGCGCCGTTGGGGGTGGCGATGTTCACCACCGGCACGCCATTGCCCGCCGCACCCACGGTGGTGCCCGGCGCACTGACCACAATGCCCTCGGCCTGGGCCAGCAGCGGCTGCCAGAACAATGCGTTGGCAAGGATCAACGCCAGCCCGCGCTTGGGCAGGCCGAAGAACGCGTCCCGGCGCTTCAGGGCGGCAGAAGGTTGGCGGGCCAGGAAGGCGAATTGGCGAACATCCATTGTCAGGCTCTCATGCAGCGGGGCGTTGAATTACAGGAAAAAATCCATGCGGAAGTAGATCGGCGCTTCGCGCTCGGTGACTACACCGGGTCTTTCTAACGAATGAGCAAAGGTCACGCTGGTGCTCACGTGTTTGCCACGGGCGAACAGCTCCAGGGAGTTGCTGGACACCCGGCCATGAACGTTGTCGTTATAGCGGTCGTTGCGGATCACGCCCTGGTCGTAACCGACGCTGGCGCCGTATTCGAAGAAGGCCGGGCGCATCCAGTCGAGGGTCACCGGGCGTGCCCAGCGCACTTCGTTGCGCCAGTAGCCGCCGCTGTCGCCGGTCAGCAATTGGTCCTTGAAACCGCGCACCGAGGCCGAGCCGCCGAGGCTCATACGCTGCGGCGAAAACAGCGGGTCTTCACTGCGCTGCCCGGTGGCCAGGCTGCTGAAGCTGAACGACTCGCCCCACAGGCTGAACGGTTGCAGGTAGCTGACCGTGGCGGTGTATTTGCGGTAGCGCGAGTTCGGTTGGCGACGGCCTGCTGGGTCACGCTCGTCTTGGGCCTGGGCGTCGAGCAGGCCGATGCCGCTTTGCATGCCCAGGTCCAGGTTGACGAAGGCACTGCCGATGCGCCGCCCGTGGTTGACGCCCAGTTGCAGTTCGCTGAGGCGGTTGCTGCTGGGTGCGGTGCGCACGTCGAGGATGTAGTTGTTGGTGCGCAGGTGCGCCAGGCCGACGTTGACCGAGGTCTTGCTGACGTCGTCGCGATGGATCACCCGCTCGGCGCGCAGTTGGTGGTTCTGGTTGTCGCCGTCCTGCTTGTATTTGAAGCCGTCGGCGATGCCGTAGGTGCGGTAGTCGCTCTCGCTGTAGGTGTAGCTGAAGTTCCACCAGCCCCAGGGCACGTTGTAGTAGAGCATGGTGTTTTTCGAGGTTTTCTGGTGGTCACTGATGGCGTCGTGGCCGCCGCGCAGCATCAGTTGGTCGCCGAGGCCGAGTGGGCTGTCCCACTCCAGGCCGGCGCCCCATTGCTGCTCACCGGTGCTTTTCTGCCCGTCGTTGTTGCGCGACAGGCTGGCGCGCCAGGGCTTTTGCGCGGTGTTCTTGACCACCACGTCGCTACCGCCGATCTGCTTGCCGGGGGTGAGCTCCATCTGTGCTTGTTTGGACGGCAGGCGGTTGAGCTGGTCCACCAGTTGCTCGATCTCGCGCAGGTTCAGCGCTTCACCGACCTTGCCGGGAAAGGCCATGGCCAGTTCGCGGTCGGTCACTGTGCTGCCTTCGGCGCTGCGCAAGGCTTCGAGTTTGCCTTCCACCACCAGCACTTGCAGGTGGCCGGTGGAAAGATCCTGTTGCGGCAGGTAGGCACGGCTGGTAACGCGGCCTTTGCCGAGGTAGTAGTCGGTGATGGTTTTGAGCAAATCGTTAAGCTGCGACACGCCCAGGCATTGGCCGATGTAGGGCTTGAGCAGGCGCTCGCGCTCGGGCGCCGGCAGGCTGTCGGCACCTTTGAGTTCGATGGTTTTGATCGGGAAGCACCGAGTGTCGGCAGGGCTTGCCGGGGCTTGGGGCTTTTCCGCTTTGCCGGGCAGGTCCTGGAGTTCCTGGAGGCGCCGCTGCTGCTCTTCGAGCAGGCGATTCTGCCGGTCGCGGATCAAGTCCTGATCGCCAGGCGTGGGGGCGGCGGATGCACTGTTCAGGCTCAGGCAGGTGAGCAGGAACGTGCAGAGAAGAAACCGAGTCCGTGGCAATAACGAAGACATGTTCGATCCATCGAAAATCAAGGGCCGCGAAACTAACATCGAACTTCCAGCTAGCCTAGAAACGGGCGAAGTTGGGTCGCTCGCTGAAATAGTCTTCAAGCTATTGATTAATAAAGATAAATTTTCATCAAAAGGGCCAAGCCTTTTCACCGGAAGTGATTATTCCGACAAGTGGCAGCGATTTTGATGGCAATTCGACGAAGGGTTTTTTGATTGCCATTATTTAGCCATCAAGTTTCGTCGAGTTAGGTTAGTACCGAGGAAAGGAGAAAAGTTCGCGGGGGTTTTGTGAATTGGATCCCATTTATCGGAATTCCAAGGAGAGGGTTGGATCACTGCAATCTAAGGGGTGGGAAATAACCAATGTGGGAGGGGCTTGCTCCCGATAGCGGTGTGTCAGTCATATATCTGGTGACTGACACTCTGCTATCGGGAGCAAGCCCCCTCCCACATTGTGTACTCGCAGCATTGAGGATGTCAGCCAATGCCCTTGTCTTTGTCGGCCCCGGGCACCAGGGTCAGACCGGGGCGCTCGACGTCGCGGGAGACATGGGACTTCACGTCTTCCACTCCGCCCTCCTCGTCGTTGTGGATCACCAGCACGCCGGGTTTGCGAAACTGCTCCAGGTGGCCATCGCCCAGGTTGAAGCTTTCACTCAGGTGCTTGTCGCTCAGGGCATTGGCCTCTGCGCGGCGCTGGGCAAACTGGCGGCCGCGGCGCTGTTGATAGCGCGCCCAGCCGATCAGGATCAACGCGTTGAACAAGGCGATCCACAGGTAGATCTGCAAGGTGTTGAGCGCGGCAAAGATCGGCGCCTCGATGCGTGGGCCGCCATGGGTCTCGAGCATGGCACCGATGCCACGTGCCAGCAGCCAGACCAGCCCGCCCCAGGCCAGCAGGGTCAGCAACACATCGATGATCCACATCACAGGGCTTTGGCGAGTTCTGACCAGTTTCATGCTCACGCCTCCTCTCCGGCAGGTTTAATTCCGCGATCCGGGCTGACCCAGCGTGCGCGCTTCTGATGCTGGTTGAACAACACCTTGGGAAAGCTCACCAGCGTGGTGAACAGGCTCACCAGCCAGAACACCATCGGGTACCACACGGTCCAGAACAGGGTTTTCCACAGGTCTTTTTCGTAGCGCCGGTCGATCAGGATGCTGACCGCAAACTGCAGCAGGCACACCATCGCCAGCACCAGGCCGGTAAACGCGGGTGGCACCAACGAGTCCACGGTAATCGCCGCCGGCAGCGTGACGAATTTACCCACGGCCCAGAAGATCACCGACAGCAGGAAGGTGAAAGCCCAACCGGTGGACAGGCAGTATTCGAACAGCAGCGGCCACAGGTAGCGATGGCGCCATTGCCAGATGCCGCGAATATTCTTGAACAGCACTTCGGCGCCACCCTGGGCCCAGCGCAGGCGCTGTTTCCACAGGCCGCCGACGGTCTCGGGCATGAGGATCCAGCACAGCGCACGCGGCTCGTAGAAGATCGACCAATGATCCAGTTGCAGCTTCCAACTGACATCGATGTCTTCGGTGATCATGTCGGTGCTCCAGTAGTCGATGCGGTCCAGCGCCTTCTTGCGAAACGCCACCACCACACCCGAGACCGTGAAGATCCGTCCGAACACCCGCTGGGTGCGCTTGATCAAGCCGATGATCGAGGAGAACTCGCCGACCTGAACCCGCCCGATCAGGGTGGAGCGGGTACGGATGCGCGGGTTGCCGGTGACGGCGCCCAGGCGCGGGTTGTCGAGCATCGGCGCGACCATGTAGGCCGCCGCGTTCTTGTCGAGCAACGCATCGCCGTCGATGCACACCAGGTATTCGCTGCGGGCGGCCACCGCCCCCATGCGCAGGGCCACGGCCTTGCCCTGGTTCTGCGCCAGGTGCAGCACGCGCAGACGTGGGTGTTGCAGTGCCAGGGCATCGAGTGCCGCTGCGGTGTTGTCGCTGGAGCCGTCGTTGACCGCGATCACTTCGATGTTTGTGTACACCTGGGCCAACGCGGCCGCCATGGTGTCAGCGACGTTATCGCCTTCGTTGTAGCAAGGGATGATGATCGAAATCAGCGGGTTACCGGCCAGGGTCGGCGCCGGGGTGTCTTCCTCCCACGGCCAATGGCGCTCCCAGTGCAGCCAGAAGTACAGGCCGCCGGCGATCCACAGCGCCGACATGAACAGCGGGTAGAAGAACACGAAGTCCATCAGGAACTGCCCGGTGATCAGGAAGATCAGGCCCAGAGGCAGGCCCAATACCAGCGCCAACACGAATAGAGCCAGGATTCTGTCGAACATGATCAAGGATTCCATTGGTTGGAGAGGGCCGGACGTATCGTCTTCAAGTCCGGGGAGTTTTCCAGGAAGTTGTCCGGGTAGTAGCCGAAACTGGTGACGCCCTGGCGTTTGAGTACACCCATCCACTCTGCCAATTGCTCAGCGCTGATATCCGGCGCGGCTTGGGTGCGCCAGTCTTTGGCTTGCAGTTCGAAGACGGTCTTTTCCAGTGCGCCGGGGCGTGCCTTGACCGTGGCCACCAGCTTTTCCAGCCAGGCATTGGAGTCTTTCAGCGACTGGCCTTCCATCAGCGGCATGGCCATGGGCGCCGTCCAGTCGTAGGTCTTGAGGAAGTCATCAAGGTTCTGCGCAAACCAGGCTTCGCTGCCGGGGTTGAGCATCGGCTCGGCGAAGATATTGCGAGCGGTGAGGATCTGCGGGCCGCGAATGGCGCGCACCTTCACGGTCAGCTCGTTGGTGAAATCGGTCAGGTAGCGGCTCTTGAAGCGAGTCCAACGCTGCATCACTGCAGGGTCGGCACGCAGCGCAGCGATATTGTCCGGCAAGCCCTGGGCAGCATAGGCCTTGAGTGCGGCGGGGCTGGCGTCTTCAAAGTCGCTTAGCAGCGCATCGTCGTGATACAGCACGCCGTCGATGGCACTGTTGCTGGTACGCGCCAGGTCTTCGTAGATCTCACCGATGAGCTGCCGTACTTTCGGATCAAAGGGCGACAGGCGCTTGTATTGATCCGGATCGGTAGCAACCTTGCCGGTCTGCGGGTCCCAGCGGGTCACGCGTGGCAGCTTGGCGTCGAGGGCAAAGCTGAGCACCGGCATCCACGCAAACACGCTGGCGTGGGCACGGGTATGCAACTGCCAGGAAACGCGGTTGAACAGGTCGGCGCGCATCGGCAGGTGGCGGTTGGGGAAGTACACCGAATGCACCAGGCCATCACCCTTGGGGTCGGCGTAGGCTTGCAGGAACACCGTGACGGCGCCCATGTCCACTATGCGCTGCACCAGCACATCGAGGTTGTGCGCCTGTTGGACCGGGTCGGGGTCATAGACGTGATCCAGGTCCACATGCACGACGCGCAACGGAGCCTTGGCCTGAACCGAAACCATGCTGCTGGCGAAGTGTTCCCCATCCGGGTCGGAGGCCACCAAAAAGCGCGGGCTGTTCATCAGCTTGTTGGAATCATCCAACCCGTCGTCCAGCGTAAGCGCCATCTCATAGCCGTGTTCACCGACCACCGCCAGGGTGGTGCCATCGGCCGCGCCATACGGCCACACCCATACCCGTGGAGCCTTGCCAGTGACGGTACGGATTTTATTGGAGATGGCTGCTACGTCAGTACGCATCCGCGCCTGGAACTGCGCTTCGGTTTCATAGCGACCGGTCGCCGGATCATAGCGGCGCGTGGTGGCCGCCGGTTCGAGGTTGCCCTGGGGATTGGCGAGTATGCCTTTGTGATTGGCGTCGGTATGGGCGGCGATTTCCACCAGGCCCGATCGGGACACTTCACGAATCTGCTGCCAGGTCAGGAAGTCGCCCCGTGCCCGTGGCGTACCGGCGAAGTCCACCGGCTGGTTCAGCGGCGTGTCGATCCAACTGCCCACCGGCGCCAGCACGGCCGGCCAATTATAGGCCCGCAGGATCGGCATCACGCGGGTGTAGAAGCTGGAATAGCCGTCATCGAAGCTGAGCATCACGGCCTTGGGCGGCAGTGTCGGCCCGCCCCGGCGCGCAGCAAGGACTTGATCCACGCTGACCGCCTGGTAACCGTTCTCCCGCAGCCAGGCCAATTGCTCGATCAAGCGCTCGGTACGCACCGCCACCACGGCCTGGTCAGGGTCGTTGTCCGAGACGTCGTGGTAGGCAATGCCCAGGAAATGGTTCTTCGGCCACGGTGCTTCGCTGGCCAGTGTCGGGCGCTCGGCAGGTGGAACGAATGGCGCGGGTTGCTGGGCGCATGCGGCGGCCAGCATTACACCCAGGACCAGAAAAAAACGACTGAGGAGGGTCATGGTCAGGCTCTTCTAGAAACGGTAAGTGAGGTCCAGGAGCAGGCGCAAATCGCGTTCGCGCTCGCCGTCGTAAGGTCGGCTGACCAGGCTCAGGTTGGCGCCGGCTTCCAGCACGTCATTCCAGCGAAAGCGTTGGCCGTACCCGATCAAGCCGACGCCGCCGGTGGAGTAATCCTTTTGGCTATAGGTACCCGCACCGAGCTGGAACTGCTGACTCCACTGGGTTTCGTAGCGGTGATAAAGCACATGGTTGACGTTGACGGTGGGCAACACGCTGAAGTCGGACTTGGGGTTGAAGTAGATCGTGTCTTCCTTGCTGTTGCGGCTGGCACCGACTTCCAGGCCCAGCTCTACTTGCACTTTGGGCGAGCTGTAGATGCCTTCGCGACCGGTGAGTAAGGCTTCGACGCGGTCGTTGCCATCGCTGAAATGCGACGGGCTGACGGCCAGTTTCCACTCGCGGCTTTCGTTGGCGCGCCAGCGGATAAAACCGCTGCCGCCGTTGGCCGTGACACCTTCATTCAACGCCCGTAACGGTGTGGTGTTAAGCAGGTAGCCAAGGCTGCCGCCGTACTGCCAGTGGTCGTTGATGTCGCGGGCGATCGACACGCTCGCGCCTTGTTTGGCGCCATCGCCATAGGAATGGTTGGACACTTCGGCTTCGATGGTCATATCGCGGGTGCGCCGCTCCACGCCCACACGCTGCCAACGGTGATGGCCGGTACCTTCGGCGAAATCGGCAGTGCCATAACCGACACCGGCGAACAGGCGCCAGTCCTCGTCGATGGGCGGGGTGTAGATCACGCTTTCTATGCCCCAGTCACGGCTACCCGACACGGCGCCGGCCTCTTGGTTGTTGCCGCCTCCGAAGCTTTTACCGGTGTAGGCTTCCACCCGCACTTCGGCCATGTCGTGCACGTCGCGCAGGCGTTTGAGGCGCTGTACCTGGCGGTTGTCCGGGTTACGGGCGACGACGTCATCGGTGAGCAGGTCGAGTTGCCGCCATTCCTGCAAGTCCAAGGCCGTGAAGCCTTGGGACATTTCCACCCCGATGTCACGGGGGCTCTGGTTTTCTGTCTCCTTGAGGGAGTCTTCAGCGCGTCTTGGCCAATCACGGGCACGGTACATTTCTGCCTGGGCCAAACGTACACCGATGCTGCCGGGAGCTTTGCTCCCCAGGTCTTCCAGCGCTTGTTCGCTGGCATTCAGGTCGGCGCCATAGGTACCGGCCTGGGCCGCCAATTGCTGGGCGTCCATCCATTCGTCGTTAGGGTTGCCGATAGGCAAACCCTTGAGTTCAACCCGAGGTTTCTCGGTGCTGGCCAGCTGCGTGGCGACCGCACGCGCCTCATCCACCTGATCGTTTTCCAACAAGGCGTAGAACAGGGCGGTGCTGTCTTTGACATGATCACCGACGTCGGCATCCGCTGCAGTCAGCGCCTGGCGATACAGCGGCGCGGCTTTTTCCGGCAGGCGCTGGTCGAGGTAGGATGCGGCGACCCAGCGCACGGCGTAGGTCGGCAACTGCACGCCTTGGGCGGTGAGCACTTCGTATTCGCGAATCACCTCAGCGGTGCGTGCACGGGCCTTGAGTGCCCCAAGCCGGTCGATACGCCAGCGCACGACGTCGTCGTGGGCAGTGGCGTCCGGAGCCCAGCGGCTGATCAGCTTGTCGTAATCCTGCAGGGCGCGATCGGCGATGACGTAGCGTTCTTTTTCGGTACGCGTAGCGAACTCGGCCATGCGCACGCGCTCGGCGGCAAGGTCGCCTTCCAGGCGGCGCTGGGTGACCGCGTCCACCAGGCCCGGGCGCTTGGCCGACAGACGCAGGGCGGCTTCGGGCAAGCGAGCCTTTTGCAGGGCGACGATGTATTCACGGGCCACTTCCGGTTTGTCGCCGGCACGGATAAAGGCTTGGTCGAACTCGAACAAGGCGTCGTAATTCAAGCCGGCGCGTGTCAGCGCATAACCCAGGGCCATGCGGCGGTTCGGGTCATTGGGTTGCGCCGCCACCATCGTGCGCAAGCGTTGCACCGCTTCGTTGGCCTTGCCGCCATCGGCCTGGGTCAGGGCCTGGCCCAGTTGCAAGTCGACGTTATTCGGTTCACGCAGCAGAGCCTGGCGATAGACCGCTTCGGCCTGAGCCCATTGTTTTTGATTGCGATAGGTGCGCGCCACCGTGGCAAGTGCCTGGGTGGTGAGGTTGCGGTGCTTGCCTTGTGCTTCGTACACCTTGAGCACTTCGTCGTCTTGCCCGGCCCAACCGGCAATCACCAGGTGGTCACTGACCTGGCCTGGGGTTTGGCGTTCGGCAGACAGTTGGCGCAGTTGCGTCAACGCCGGCGTGAAGTGACCGTTGCGGGCCTGGATGATCAGGGCATCGTAGGCGGGATCGGCAAATGCGAGGCCAGGAACCAGCAATTGGCTGCACAGGGCGGCCCCGATAAGCAGACGCAACCGGCCTGAAGCACTGTAGGGGAGGTTTCGCAGCATATCGTGAGCTTCCTTACACACGGAAAGCCCTAACGATAGATGGTCCTGAGCAAAACGCATCAGGGTGTCGGCGTCTCGGGACCCGACCTAGCTTTCCTGTAAGAACTATCTCTTAGCAAAGTAGGGGGAAGTACAATTCAGAACAATTGTTCAGAATTGTGCGGTCGCGATTTTTTGCCCTCACACAAAACGAATGTGGGAGCCGGGTTTGTGTGGGAGTCGGGCTTGCCCGCGATGCAGGCACCGCGGTCGTTCAGCCAGACCGGGGCGATGCTATCGCAGGCAAGCCAGCTCCCACACAAGCCTGCTCCCACATTTTTTTACTGCATTTTCAGCGCTTACTGGGCGCCGCTCACCGCACCGACTTTCGACATCACAAAGCCAATGAACTGCTCAACGGTCATCTTCTGGCCGTTGAAGGTCACTTCGTTGTTGGCGTAGTGCAGCTTGGAAACCACATCGGTGCCCACCAGGGTTGCCAGTTGCGTGCCGACTGCCATGCCGCTGACCATCTCGGCCGCCATCTGCGATTGCTGCTCGATGGCTTTGGGGTCAGTCACACCACCGACCTGGGCTTGCAGGGCGGCTACGTCGCTGATCATTGGCTTGGACAGGGTCAGGTTGGCATCCAGCAGCGCAATCATCTGCTTGCCCAGTTCAACCGGCGGCAGCTCCATGGACGTCGGCTTGGCCAGGTCCACAACCAGGTTGAACTTGCTTTCGCCGTGGGTGGTTTTAAGCGACAGGTTTTCCACCGCCAGTTGCGGCTTGGCAGCCAGTACCTGGTTGACGTTGGCTTCGGCCAGGGCCTGCTCGGCTTCGGTCAATTGCAGTTCCGGCACGGGTTGGCCAGCGGCGGCCGCGGCTTGCACCGGTTGCATCTTGTCCTGGTAGAGCTTGGTCAGCACCAGCATCGCCGGGATATCGACGTTCTTCATGCTCACGGCCATGGCAGCCGAGCCGACTGGTTTGCCCTGATAACCGATCTCGTCGATCTTGTAGTCGACGCGACCGGCCAGGTTGTTGTCCTTGGCTTGGGTAGAGTCTTTCTGCTCGAAGCCCTTGAGGGTCAGCACGGCTTTCTGCGGGCCGAAGGTGACCTTGGTATCGGTCAGTTCCACGGTGTTCTGGCCGGTGTAGAAGCCAAAGGTGGATTTCTCCAGGTTGCTGGCAACAGTCAGGCCAGCCAGTTCCGCTTCGAACGGTGCGCCATTGGCATCGATCGCCGCGACCTTGAGGCTGTTCATGAAGCCATCAGCCTTGACCTTCTGGCCTTCGGCGCTGCTGTCGAATTCCAGGTTGGCGCCAGAGAAGCTCACCGAGGAGGTGTCGTCCTTGAACTCCAGCGGCAGCAATTCGATGTTGCCGCTGACCGAACGGCTGTAGCCGATGTTCGCCACGCCTTTGAGCGGCGACACGTCTTTGCTGGCGGCGAACCATTTTTCAGTGGTGGGGTTCTTTTCCAGTTCGTAGTGACTGGTGGCCATGACCGGCAACCACTTGAGGGTCACCAGGCGCGAGAACGGCAGCGGGCCGTGCTCGATATGGTCGACGAACAGCAACTCAGGGTTCGGGTTGTCTTCACCGAACACGCTGCCCTGGCCCTTGAGGCGATAGTGCGCCGTGCTGCTGAACACGCCACGGTCCAGAGACACCAGTTCCAGAGCCACGCTGCCGTCGACGCCGGCCATGGAGGTCTGCAACTCTTTGTTGGCGTTCTGGATGGCGGTTTGCAGGACCGGCTCCAGTTGTTTACCGGTGTACCAGGCGCCGCCCGCACTGACGGCGCCGATGGCGACAACAAAACCCAAGAAAACAACTGCTGGCTTATTCATGAAGTGACCTGATCAAATCCTGTGAGAAGTGGGCTGTCTTCCTTGAACCCCGAAGGGGTTGGCTCAAGCCCGCCGAAAACGGGGGAAGATTAGCACTGGCGAGCGCAAACGGCCCAGCCTTTCAGAGGGATCAGTTCCGTAGGAGTTCAGGAGTACTCCTGTTCGACTTCATCCAACTGGTGATCAAAACTCTTCAAGCGGGCGGTCCAGGTGTACACCAGCACCTCGAACTCGCGGTGGATCACGGCATTGCCGGGGGTGTCGGTCTTGGGGTCGCAAAAATCCAGTTGGTAGCGCTCGCGGGCCATTTGCGTGGCCACGTCGGACAATTCCCGCGCGTTATCGAGCCAGTGCCTACCGTCTGCGACCTGTCGATCCAGCAGCACGCACTGCTTTTTCAGGACTTCGAGGCTTTTTTCCAGCGGCGTGCCGGTGAGGTCGCCCATGACCTCCTGGAAGGTGCGCCCGGGCTGCCAGTAGCTGCCCCAGAAATAGCGGTCGAATACGGTTTCGACGCGGCGCAGGGCAACCTTGGTGTCCCAGATCGCGACGCGGGTCTTGCCTTGTTCGAGGAGCTTTTTCTTCACTCGCTGGTTTTGATAAGACGCCCAGGCCACCACGCCGATGGACAAGGTGCCGATCACCAGGCAGGCGCTGTCCAGGAACACCATGGCCTTGTCGAGTTGATGGGCGAGCATGACACCGTAGAAATACGCGGCCGATAACAATACCAGTGCGAAGAGCACGCACCAGAAAGCGGGAGCATAAGGGTTTTTCATTATTGGAATCCCCATGAGCAAACGCGAGCTTTGTCGGGTGAGGCATCACGGCGCCTCACCTGACAAAGCATAGCAATCACCTCACGGTTTGCCGGGTTTTACCCCTTGCGTTCGTCCGCTTTCCCAGCCGCCGCCCAGGGCCAGGAACAGATCGATCTGGCTCATGGCAACCTGGGTGTTGGCCGTCGCCAATTGCGCGCGCATATCGGTGTAGGTGCGCGTGGCTTGCAGGTCGGCCAGGAACGATTCGCGGCCGGCCTGGAAGAAGCGATGGGTCTGGCCTGCGGCTTCTCGCGCCGACTGTTCGGCTTCGGCCAGGGCGTCGCGGCGCTGCAACACCGCAGTGTATTGCGCCAGGCCGGTCTGGGTTTCGCGGATGGCATTGAGCACCACGCCGTCGAAGTGTGCCAAAGCGCCCTGGGTCGCGGCTTCGGCTTCATGGATACGCGCACGGGCGCCGTTGGTCGGCACGGTCCAGCTGATCATCGGGCCAAAGCCCCAGCGGTTGGTGGCCGGTGTGCCGAGGTTTTCCAGCAGGCCCACGGTGCCTACCGTGGCGCCGATGCTGATATCCGGATACAGCGCGCCGGTGGCCACGCCGATTCGTGCGGTCGCGGCAGCCAACCGGCGCTCAGCCTGGCGCACATCAGGGCGACGTTTGAGCAGCGTGGCACCGTCGCCCACCGGCAGCAACTGGGCGATGTGTGGCAGCTCGGCGCAGGTGCCAGTGCCGGCCGGCAGTTGGTCTACGGGCTTGGCCAGCAGCATCGACAGGCGGAACAGTGCGGCCTGGCGCGAGGCTTCATAGCGCGGAATGTCGGCGCGCAGGGATTTGTATTGGGTTTGCGAGCGGGTCACCTGGGTTTCGTCGCCGCGCCCGGCATCCCGCAGGCGCTGAGTCAGCTTGGTGCTCTGCGCTTGCAGGTCGAGGGATTCGTTGGCAATCGCCAGCTCTTCGTTGGCCGCGCACACCTGGGTGTAGGAACGCACCACATCGGCCACCAGGGTGATGCGAGCGATATCCGCCGCCGCCTGGGTTGCATCGGCGCTGGCCTTGGCGCTTTCGATGCCGCGCTGCAAGGTGCCGAACAGGTCGAACTGATAGGACGTGGTGATGCCGACGCTGCCGATGTTGCCGACCGGGACTTTGTCCGGCAGCAAAAATGCTTCGCCAGATTCCTGCAAGCGCTGGGCCTCGGCCTTGGCGCCGGCACTCCAGCCGCCGGCGGATTCAGCCTGCTGCACCTGGTAACGCGAACGCTGCAAGTTGGCGGCGGCCACGCGCAGATCGGTGTTGGAGGCCATGGCCTGCTGCACCAGCTGGTCCAGGCGCGGGTCGTTATACAGCTTCCACCAATCGGCCGGAACCGGCGCCGAGACCACGTTGCTGCCCTCGCCCATGATCGGTCCTTGCAGGTCGCCACGGTTGACTGCGGCCTGCTCCGGCAGTTTGTAATCCGGGCCCACTACTTGGCAGGCCGACAGCAACAACCCCAGGGAAGCGGTTGCCAGAAGCCGCTTCATGGTTTGTCCCCGTCTTTAACCTTGTCGTCGATGATCGACACCGTCGCCGTGCGCCCGGCGATCATGCGAAAGTCCGCCGGCACATCGTCAAAGGCAATGCGCACGGGGATCCGCTGGGCCAGGCGCACCCAGCTGAACGCCGGGTTGACGTTGGGCAGCAGGTTCGAGCCGCTGCTGCGGTCGCGGTCTTCGATACCGGCGACGATGCTCTGCACATGCCCGTGCAGTCGAGCGTTGTCGCCGATCACGCGGATGTCCACGCCCATACCGACGTGGATGCCGTCGAGCTTGGTTTCTTCGAAGTAGCCGTCGATGTGGAAGGAGTTGCTGTCCACCACCGACAGCACCGGGCGCCCGGCAGTGACGAACTCCTGGGTGCGCGGTGCGCGGTCGTTGACGTAGCCGTCCACGGGGCTGCGGATCACCGAGCGGTCGAGGTTGAGTTGGGCGGAGTCCACCGTCACTTGCGCTTCGGCCAGGGCGGACTGGGCGCGAGCCACGCGGGACTGGCTTTCTTCCAACTGCTCGCTGGGCACCAGGTTGCCGAGGCCACGGTTACGCTTGTACTCGCGCTGGGCCTGGGCCAGGGTTTCCTGGCGGTCGGCCACGGCGGCCTGGGCTTGGCGCAGGGCCAGCTTGAAGCGGTCCTGGTCGACGGCAAAGAGCACCTGGCCTTTGGTCACCAACTGGTTGTCACGCACGTCCACCCGCTGGATCAGCCCGGAGACGTCCGGGGCGATCTGCACGATGTCGGCGCGGATGTGGCCGTCACGGGTCCAGGGGGCAAACATGTAGTACATGACCATGCGCCACACAACGACGACCGCGAAACTCACGATCAACAACGTCAGGACGACACGGCCGATAGTCAAAAAAGGTTTTTTCATGTCATCAAATATCGACTGAGTGAGTCCACCGCGCCCAGCAACAGCGCGTAAAGCCCCACATTGAACAATGCCCGGTGCCAGACCAGGCGATAGAAGTGCATGCGCGTCAACAGCCCGTGCACCACCAGAAACAACACATAGGTAATGCCCATCAGCACCAGCAGCGTGGGCAGGAACACCCCGCTGATATCCAGATCACCGATCATAAAGGCGCTCCATCGGGTAGCGGCGCTTCCATTTCCGTGCCGCCAATGAATTCCACACCGGGCAACAACGCCAGGCGCAGGCCGGCCAAGGCGTGCAGCAGGTGCAGGCGGGTGTCGTCTTCGTCTTGCAGGCCCTGGCCGTTGAGGGCGCGGCGCGTACGGTCCAGGGTCATCAGCAGACCGCTGGGTGCGGGCAAGCGTTCACCGGCCTTGAGGCAAGCCTTGAAGTAACCGCCCACCCCTTCCACCACCTGGTTGAGCAACACCCGTGGCACACCGAGGATGCGCGGCGAGTAGGCCAGCAGGTCGAGCAGGTTCAGCGCTACGCGCAGGTCGCGCAGGGCGCTGCCGGTGTCCTGGCCAGTGAGAGCCAGGCGCGGCAGGTGCTGCATCAGGCGGTCGAGCATTTGCGCGGCCATGTGCCGGTGTTCGTTCAGGGTTGCGGGCTCGGTCAGGCCAACGATGTCACGCCAGCTGAAACGGGTCAGGCGCTTGGCCGCCAGTTCGGCGCCGAAGGGCCGGGCGATCAAGGTCCACACAAATGCGAACAGCAGGCCCACGGGCCCGGCCAGGTTGACGTTGGCGAAGTTGAGAAAATCCGCGTCATAGGCGCCCTGGATGCTGATGAACGACGAGGTGTTGACCAGCGTCAGCAACATGCCCAGGTAGAATCGAGGCTGCACGGTGAGGGTGCCGATGCAGATAAACGGCACGGCAAAAGCCAGCACCAGCATGGGGAAATCGTGCAGGTTGGGCAGCACCAGGAACAGATACAGGCTGGCGAACAGCACCGACATGGCGGTCCAGAAAAAGAACCGGTAGATCTGCGGCGCCGGGTCGTCCATCGAAGCGAAGAAGCTGCAAGCGACGGCGGCCAGGATCACGGCGCTGCCGCCATCGGTCCAGCCCAGCAGGATCCACAGCACCGAGGCGACGATGATCGCGGTCACGGTGGAAAACGCCGAGTAGAACATCAGCCCACGGTCGAGAAATGGCGTGAGCCGGCCCAGGCGCCAGTGGCGGTAGACGGCGCGCCAGGTGTCCTGGCTTTCGCACTGAATGGCGGCTTGCAGGCTGCGACAGTCTTGCCACAGGTCGACCCATTCGCCGAGGCGGTACAGGGCGTTGGAGAACAGCAACGTGTGGCGGTCATCCAGCGCTTCGCCCTGGGGTTGGGCGGCGTCGATCTGGTCACGCAGCACACGCCAGCGTTCCAGGGGCGCTTGTTCAGTGGTGCTTTGCAGCCAGGCGTTGGCTTCCTCCAGCAACGGTTTGAGCCGGTCGAGAAACTCCGGTGCGCGATGCTCGATGGCGTACACCGCGTCATCCAGCGCGTCGATTACCGGCAGCAGATGAATCATGCGCCCGCGCAGTTCTTTGGTGTTGCGCACCGTTTGCGGCCGCGCGCCTTCGTGGGGCAACTGGCCGATCATCAACTCAAGGGTGTTGAAGGTGGCAACCATGCCGCCGCGCAGGTTGCTGACCGCTTCAGGGTCAATCTGGCGGGTGAGGAAGCGTTGGCTATAGACCTGAGCATCGCTGAACCACTTGGCCACCGAGCCATCGAACACCGGCATCAGGCGCCGTGGCCAGAACATTGCGCCCACCACCGCTGCGACCGCGATGCCAAGGAAGATTTCTTCGGTACGCGCTTCAGCCACGTCCCACACCGCCAGGGGGTTATCCACCACTGGCAGGGCGATCAGCGGCAAGGTATAGCCGGCCAGCATTAGGGCGTAATTATTGGCCGTGCGCAGGTGCATGGAGAGGAACAGCAAGGTGCCCGTCCATAACGCGATCACCACCACCAACAGGTAAGGCGACTGCACGAACATCGGCACAAACAGCACCGCCGCCGCTGCCCCCATAAAGGTGCCAATGGCGCGGTACAAAGCCTTGGAACTGGTGGGCCCGACAAACGGGCTGGAGACGATATACACGGTAGCCATCGCCCAGTACGGACGCGGCATTTGCATCAGCATGGCGATGTACAGCGCAATCATCGACGCGGCGAACGTGCGGACCCCGTAGAACCAGTCGCGGGCGGGCGGGAAGCCGGTAAAAAATCCGTTCAAGGCGCCACAGCCTCGGCCGCTTCGAAGGCGCGCAGCACGCGCAGTGCGGCTTCCAGGTCGGTGGGCGCGATATCCACAAGGACTTCCTTGCGCAGGCGAACCAGTTGGGCTTCTACCGCCTGCACCAGTTCACGGCCGCGCTCGGTGAGGCTCAGGGCCTTGGCGCGGCGGTCGTGGATGTCTTCGGTGCGGCACACATAGCCGTCGCCGCACAGACGATCGAGCAGGCGCACCAATGACGGGCTTTCCATGCCGGAGGCCTGGGCTACTTTGACCTGGTGCACACCGTCACCCAAGCGACCGATCATCAACAACGGCACGGCGCAGGCTTCGGAGATGCCATAGCTGACCAGCGTGGTCTGGCAGATTTTGCGCCAGTTACGGGCGCCCACCACCATGCTGCTGCTCAGGTTCATCTGAAGTTGTTCGAGGGATTGGGACACTGGATAGTTCGCATACAGTTAGTTTGCTAACTATTAATATGGTGGAGGGAGGAAGAGCCGTCAAGTTTTGAAACAATTTCTCGATGGATGGAGCGATTCAGCGGCCACACCGCCGGGCGAATGTGGGAGGGGGCTTGCTCCCGATGGCGAGGGGTCAGCCACTGATGCATTTACTGACACGCCCTCATCGGGAGCAAGCCCCCTCCCACATTTGGATCAGCGTCGGATGCCCGGGCTATTTTTCAGCCTGACCATCGAGGCGACGCTGGATCTCGCCCAGCATGTCCAGGCCATCGCGCAGTGAAACCAATGCGGCAGTGACCAAGTGATGGAGGTTTGGGTTGTCGCTTGTTGAGACGAGGGTCTCCAAAAGCTCAGTGCCGATACGTATGCGGCTTCGCGCCGTTTCGTGGAGCAGGTGCGATGGGGCAAAGGTGTTGAAAGCCAGGACGGGAACGCCGGTGGGGTTGGTTTGAAGCGGCTTGTATTGGTCCATCGATAAACCTCACAGATAAGGATTTGAACCACCTTCTCCCGTCGCCAAACGAATAAGGGTGGCAGCTGTACGCAGGTTGGCGAACCGGTTATCTGTGAAACCCGGCAGATCCGAAGATCTCCCGCGCACAGCCGCCATAGAACCCAATGCCTTCATCCAAGGAAAAACGCACGGGGTAGGAACGCTGTAACGCGTCACAGAATTTCGGATCGCCAAATCCGATCGCCGATGTGCGGCGACGGGGCGAACTATAGGGGGGATGGTTGAGGCTGTGCAACCAACATATTGATCTCTACCGTCAGTCGTCTCAGCTTTTTCCAAACGCTATTCGGTAATGACGATGTATATACTTTGTGCATACCATTGCGGAGGAATCGCTGATGTCCAAATTAGCCGTTTTTACAATGAAGCTTGAACCAGAGCTTCGCGACCAGTTCATGGCTGAATGCGAAGCCTCCCACCGTCCTGCATCGCAAATCGTACGCGAAATGATGCGTGAATTCGTTCAGGCCCAGCAGCACTCGCGAGAGTACGATGAGTTTTTGCAACGCAAAGTTGATGCTTCTCGTGCATCCATTCGCGCAGGCCGAGAGGTTTCCAATGAAGATTTGGAAGCTGAATTCGCAGCCAGACGCGCTCAAGTAGATAGTCAGGGATGAGGGTCGCGTGGACGCCCGAGGCAGGGCAGGATCGTAGAGATATCTGGGATTTTCTGTTTGAGAAAAATCCACAAGCCGCAGCCGACATGGACCGGCGCTTCAGCATGGCAGCACTTGGATTAGCACATAACCCCGAAATTGGCCCAATAGGCCGGATTGCGGGAACACGCGAAATCATTCCGCACCCGAGCTACCGCCTTGTTTATCAAGTTGAGCCCGAAGTAGTGAGGATTGTGGCTCTGGTGCATACAGCTCGCCACTGGCCACCAGAAAGTTAAATCCCACATTGATGCCTCAGATCGGCGAGGGCTGATTGCCACATTCCTCAATCACCCGCCCCACCTCCTCCTCAATAAACCCAAACACCTCCTCCGCCACGCTGTACTGAAACTGTTTGCACCGATGCTTGGAAAGCTTGCCCTCGTTATCCAGGCACATCATCACCAGCTTCGACAAATCACTGCCACGCACGTCGTAGCGTTGATTCACGGCCTTGATCACGCGGTCGTAGCGGTCGAGGAATTCGGTTTCTTCGCGCAGTTCGACTTCCAGTGCGCGGCGGGCCATTTGCAGGGTGAATTCGACGCAGCGGGTGGCGTCCCAGTAGCGGTAGATCGAGGGGTGGCCGATGAAGTCGAACGCCATGTGGTCGCCGTCCAGCCAAGTAACGTTCCAGAATTCCCGCGTCGGCTGGGAGAAGGTCTTGAGCGCCTCCAGATAGGCTTGTTCCTCGTGCTTCATGGCGACGGAGACTGGTAGCAACAAGCCATTTCCCAGTGCGCCGTAATGACAAAGCGTCTGGTGGATCAGGAAGCGAGACAGGCGGCCATTACCGTCCATGAACGGGTGCAGGAACACGAAGCCGAAAGCAGTGACGGCAGCCGCGACCAAGGGATCAACGTCTCGCACGGGTTGGTTGGCGAAGGCCATCAGCTCTTCCATCAGTTCCTGGCAAAGCTCTGGTGCTGGCGGCACGTAGCTCACACCGGCGCCGCCGCGCAGGCCGTTGTGCAGATGATTTTGTTCGTGGCGAAACGCAACGGCTTTGTCGAAGGGATTGGAGACGGTGCTGTTTTGCAGTTCGACCAAGTAGTCTTCGGTGAGCAAACGGCCTTCATGGGACTGGCGCAGTAGTTGGACGAAACGGCGGGATTTTTCTTCGCTGGGTTGTTCTTTTTCGATGGCAAATGAATCGCGGGTTTCGTGCAGGTACGCCCACTGGATGGCGCGGTCCATCATTTCGGGTGGGAGGCTGGCCATGAAGGATTTGGCGCGGGCCAATACATCAAGCGCCAACAACGCTTCTAGCTCAGGCGTTCGCTCTACGGTGGCGCAATAATGCAAAGAGCCCAAACCGTTGAAATCCACTCGCCAACGACTGTTGCGAATACTCGGACCGGTTACATAGCGCTGGGGATCGAACAAGGGAACAACGCGACCACGAACAGGAAGGGTGTGATCCAGCATTTTCCCGGTAAAGCCTTCCCAAAGAAAACAGGCTTTTCGGATAAACGCACCGTTGGGCGAGTCGGCCAGCGCCTCCAAAAACGGTTCTGGGCCAAGCTGTTCAAACACCTGGGCAAGTATCGCCAGGTTCACGCCTTCATGCTTAAGCGCAAACAGCACATGTTCAAACAGCGCATGTTGGGCAGGCGCCACAGAATGGGGCACCGCCAGGCAGTCACCGATCAGGGTAATCCTGGTCACCGGCTTGATCATCGCAGCGCGCAACGGTGCGATAACCTTTAGATCCAGCGCCTCACACAGATGAGCGTATCCGACTGTTGGCATGGCGAGCTTTTCCAGAAAAAATTCACTTAAGCGATTAAAGCCCAGTTTTTTTTACCGCTCACCATTTTTTTTTACATGCTCGCCTTTATTGGGATATTTTTTTACACCCGTCGTCCACCCCGCAACATCAGATTCAACTCATCCACCACCTCCGCCCAATCCGCATCTTCCAGAATCTCCTCGCGCAAAAATGCCTTTTGGGCGTCGCTCCAAAAAAAAGCATCGGCGAGTTTCAAATCTGGCTTGAGCGGCGAATGAGAGGCGACAAATTGCTCAATGCTGACCGGGTCATTCGGCAACCCAAGCTGTTTGAACAACGACGGCAAGCTATGCACTGGCGATTCCATGATGAGCTCCTGCCTGATAGAGAAGGGTTAATCGAGTCTAGCGGCAACCCTCAGGTTGCGGCGCCGGCACCTTGCACAGCACGAACAGACGCGCCCGTGCGCCACCGCCGTCCTGGCGACTGAGCTCGCGCCAACCTTCGGGGAGCGGGGCGAAGTCGTCCGGTGCTTCATTGCTGCTGATCAGCCATACGCGCCGGGTATTGGCCGGTAATGCCGATAAAGAATCCAGATAGATGCGCCCGCCATCCTGATCTACCAGGGTGCCGAAGCCGTAGGCATTTGGCCGGGTCGACGTGCCGTCGGGTTTGGGCGGGGTGTAGAGCTGCAACTGGGCGTCAGTTTCGTCGTAGTACACGTAGCTCAGATACCACATCATATCGCTGAGGACGATGCGGTCGTCTTCCTGGTAATTGCGATTGACGAACTCCACCGGCACGTTGAATTGGTCGTGCTCATCCACCTCGAAGTTGTTCTTCAGGCCCAGCAGTTCCATGCCCACAAACAGCACCCACAGCGCTGCGCCCAGCCATGACAAGCGTGACGGCAAGCGGTCGATGGCAAGCGCCAGGACGATCGGCAAACCCAGGGCATACACCGTGAGGTAGCGCTCGATAAAGACCGGCGAGATAAACGACACGCCATACACCAACAGCAACGGCAACAAGAAAAACAACGCCGGCAAACGAGCTCCCGGGTGGCGCCAGGCCGTCATCCACACCACCGCAATCAGCAGCAGCGGAAATATCCAGAACAGCGGCGTCCACAAATCATCGCCGGCATCCTGCAACACGAACTGCCAGATCATCGAGGGCACAGACAGCAGGTTGACCGGCTCTTCCCAGCCGATGTCGCCGCCCACCTTGAGCTGGTCGACATGCTGCACCAGGTCCAACAGGTTCGGCAGCCAAGGCAGGTACAACAACACGATCACCACGTTGGCCGCCCACCATGCAGGCCGCGTTATCAAACGTTGGCCTGGCGCCTGCATCCCCAGATAAGCCCAATGCACCAGCACGCACAGCGCGGTGAAGTAATGCGTGTAGAAACCGGCACTCATCAACAGCACATACGCGGCCAAATAGCGCGTGCGTTCGGGCTGACGCATCCAGTACACCAGCGCCAGCGTGGCGCCCAGCAGCCACACGCCCAGCAGCGAATACATGCGCACTTCCTGGCTGTAGCGCACCGCCGTCGGCAACAGCGCCAGCAGGATGCCCGCCAGCACCGCCGCGCGCCGAGTAGACAGTTGCCGCGTCAGCCAGATGCCCAAGCCAACCACGGCTACGCCCGGCAGCGCGCTCATGCTGCGAATGGACCCGATGCTGTCGCCGAACACTTCGATCCAGCCGCGCAGCAGGAAGAAATACAGCGGCGGATGCACATCATGGGCCGCGTGAAACCACAGGTCGGCCACGGCGTATTCACTGAGCAACAGGCTCGACCCTTCATCGCCCCAGATCGCCGCCGAGGTGAGGTGGTAAAACCGCAGGGCCATGGCCAGCGCCAGGATCGGTACCCACCAGAGACGGCTGAGTCGACCAGCACCTTGCCAGGTCAGGCGCTGCAAGGCTGGCAGCGCTCCGGCTTTTTCGTTTTGCTCAACCACAGACCGACGCACTTCAATACCCCTGGCATTAGCTCGCTTGCCTGAGCGCAAACACCGCCACTCTAGGACAAAAGCCCAGGCTTCGCCGCTGGAATCGGACAAATCGGTATTTTGCGTAGGACCTCACCGAAGCACAGCTCAGAACAGGCTATTATTGGGGCCCTCCAAGGACTCAGGATCAAGGACACGTCATGCGCATCGTTTTTTTGTCACCTCTGGCACTGGCTCTCCTGGCCGGTATTTCCCTACAGGCTCAGGCCAGCTCCGACGATTCATGCTACCCCGACTGGCGTGTCTCGCGTGACAGCCTCGAACCTTGCAGCAACCAGCCCTTTCTCAGCCCGGGCAACGACAGCCGGGTCAACCTGCGCCTGTTGCTGGCCGACAAAAAAGCCGCGCCGCTGACGCCCAATGCCTTGGGCGAAGACGATTTGGCCCAGGGTTTCGGACCGGTGCCGTTTCCGGTGTATCGCCTGGTGCCGGTGCCGGCCGCGAATGATGAGCCCGATAACAAAGCGGACGATTCACGCACGGTCGAACTCGACACCCTGCTCCAACCGCTGGGCATCAAGCGCGAGGAATACAAGACTGCCGGTGAAGCGTTCCTGAATGGCGAAGGCAGCCGCTGCCGCAGCAACAGCGATGACAGCGCCACGGCGTTTATCAGTCAGGTGATCAAAGCCGATATGCCGCCAGCCGAGCGCGACGTGCTGGTGAAAGCGCGGTTGCAGTTGCTGACCACCTGTGACTTCACAGGCCAGGTGGTGGACGCGCAGTTGACGCCCTCGGCCAATGCCCAGCTGTTTCGCACTTACCTGCAGGCCGCCGCCGATTTCTACGGCGGTCGCTTCGTTTACGCCGAGCGCGGTTTCGCCGCCGCCTCGACCAGCGAGGTGCCCTGGCTGAAAGAAACCGCGCTGTACATGACCGCACGCACCTCGTTGAACCGGGCCCAGGCCGAAGCCTTCGATGAGTACGGGATGCCGCAACGCGAGCATGTGGATAAGTCTGCCTTGAGCGACGCTGAAGAAGGCTTTCTCGGTTACCTGAAACATTATCCACAAGGCGATTACGTTGCGTCCGCCCGTGGCCTGTTGCGCCGCGTGCATTGGCTGGCGAACGACGACGCCAAGCTCGCCGAAGACTTCACCTGGCAATTCACCGAGGCCACTGACGCCCAGCGTAACGTGAGCGTCGACGAGTTGGTCGAAGAAGCCGACCTCAAGTTGCTCATGGTCGGCAACAACTCGGCGAACAGCCCGATGCTGCAAGTGGTCAGCGACCTGATGGCGATGCGCGCCCATACGCCGCCCCTGTTGAGCCGCGAAGACCTCGACAAGCAAAAGAGCACATTCGCCAACGAACCGGCATTGTTCGACTACCTGCAAGCGGCGTATGCCCTGTACGTTGAGCATCAACCTGATGCTGCCCTCAAGCATCTGCCTGCGGATATGCCGTCGAACCTCGACTACTTTGCCTTCAGCCAGCAGACCTTGCGCGCCTTGGCACTGGAGGCCAAGCAAGATTGGAAGGGCGCCGAGAGCCTGTGGCTGCAAATGCTACCGCTGGCCAAGCAACCGCTGCAACGCGACCAACTGGAGTTAGCCCTGGCGATGAACTATGAGCGCAGCGGCCAACTGGCCAAGGTGTTCGCAACCGATTCGCCGATCAGCGCCAAGCAAGTGCGCTACATCCTGCTGCGCAACGTCGCCGGGCCCGACCTGCTGCGCCAGCAGATCGCCAACGCCAGCGACCCGACCGAACGCCAGAGCGCGCAATTCGTGCTGCTCTACAAAGACCTGCTGCACCGCCAGTTCGCGACCTTTGCCGATGACCTCAAGCAGGCCTCGCTCTCTGATGGCAAGCTCGGCACCAGCCTGGGCTACACCTACACCAGCGGCCAGACCTTGAAGCTGTTCCAGTGGAATGGTGACAAGGCCGAATCCGGCTACGCCTGCCCAAGCATCGCGCAAACCGCCGCGACCTTGCAGGATGAGGCCAAAAACCCCCACGCCTTGAACTGCTTCGGTGAGTTCATCCTGCGCAACGGCCTGGACGGCATGCCACTGGAACAACCCCGCGCCGCCGGCAGCCTGGGCAGCACCGAATCGCAGTTCAAGGGTGAAACCTTCTCGCGGCTGGACGGCTACAAACAGGTGATCGCCAACGCCAAAGCACCGAAAACCGACAAGGCGTACGCGTTGTTCCGCGCCATCAACTGCTACGCGCCGGCCGGTTACAACAGCTGCGGGGGTGAAGACGTTGCGCCAGCGGTGCGCAAAGCCTGGTTCCGCCAACTCAAAACCGGTTTTGCCGATACCCAGTGGGGCAAGTCGCTGCAGTACTACTGGTGAAGTCGCTGTGGCTGGGCTTGTTGTTGCTGGCAAGCCCGGCTTTCGGCGCCGTCGACGCCCGCGACTATGACGCTTTCTGGTTGTGGAGTGGTGTCACGCCGCAGCCGGTGATCAAGCAGGCAAAAACCCTGTACATCCTGCAAGGCCAAATCAACTCCACCCGCCGCGCGCCCCAGCGCGGCGTGCAATTGATCGCCCAAGGCATCAGCGTGCCACGCATTAGCCAAGGCGAAATCTGGGTGGTCTATCGCGCCCACACCTTGCACTGGCCGGAACAGGTCTACACCCAACTGCTCGGCCAGGTGCAACGCTGGCGCGACGCGGGTAACCCTGTGATCGGCATCCAGATCGACTTCGACGCCCGCACCCAGTACCTGCACGAATACGCTGATTTTCTGCGCGACCTGCGCCGGCGTCTGCCTGCCGACCTGCGGTTAAGCATCACCGGCCTGATGGACTGGAGCAGCAACGCCGACCCGGCCGCCATCGCCCAGCTCAAAGGCGTGGTGGATGAAGTGGTGGTGCAGACGTATCAAGGGCGGCACAGCATCCCGGATTACGCGGCGTACCTGCCACGGATGAACCGAATGGGAGTTCCGTTCAAGATCGGTTTGATTCAAGGCGGCGAGTGGGAGGCGCCAGGGTATTTGCAAGGGAATGAGTGGTTTCGGGGGTATGTGGTGTTTTTGCAGAACCCTTGAATCTTCCAAACATGGAAAAAAACCGTCTATCAAACCGGTTTTTTTGCGTGTGGCCTTAGCAACTTGAATGATATAAGTTGCCCTTACTGCCTTAAGGGGTGATATATCATGCATGAAACAGGCAAGCCATACCCCCACAAAGGGTATATCTCAGAGAGAAGCGCTGAACTGATGAGAGGTATCGGGAACGGTATCGAAATAGCCCGTATTCGTCGCCGTTTGAAAATCTCGACCATATGCAGCCGGGCGGGCATTACACGACAGACGTATCAGCGGCTGAGACAGGGAGAAGCAGGCGTATCCCTCGGCGTGCTGATGAATGTGCTTAGCGCGATGGACCTGGAAGAAGGTATGGCGAGCATTGCGTCACCAGAACTTGACCAGGTTGGGATTACCATGAGCCTCGCCCGTGAACCCGACCGAATTCGCACAGAAGGGGAACCTGATGTCTTGGAAGCCGATTGGTAACGCATTCGTTTTTTCAGCTCACTCAGTCGGTGATCCGGTCCCTGTTGGTGAGGTGGCCATGCACGCAAGCGGATTCGTTTTTCGCTACGCCAACAGCTGGCTTGCGCGCCCCAACGCATTTGCGATTGACCCGCTTAGCCTGCCACTGACCCCTAACCAGTATTCCTCGACACGCATGTTTGGTGTGCTCGACGACGCAACGCCCGACAATTGGGGTCGGCGTGTTCTACTGGCGACCCACAAACAGCATCCACAAAACGAAGTTGAATGGCTCCTTGCTTCGCGGGGTGCGGGAGTGGGCTGCCTGCTGTTCAGTGCGTCAAGAAACCTGTTGCCGACTCTGCACCAACCTCCGCGATTTGAAGACCTTGAGAAAATCATGGTGGGCCTTGATCAGGTCGAAAAAGGTAATGTCGACCTGCCTGCGGAAATCGCACGGCTATTCGAATTCGGCAGTTCCATGGGCGGCGCCAGGCCGAAGGTCACCGTGACTCACGAAGGTAAGGAATGGATTGCTAAATTCGGCCGTAGCGACGATGTTTTCGATCAACCACGTGCTGAATTCGCCAGCCTTCAAATGGCGGATGCGGCAGGTCTACCCGCAGCCGGGCACAAGTTGGTAGAGGTCGCCGGCAAACCGGTTTTGATGGTCGAACGTTTTGACCGGCATGAGGGGGCTGGACGCGAGCACTATGTCAGCTGCAATTCGTTGGTCAGCACTGAGAAGCCGCGAATGCGAGTTGACGCGGTTGAGAGTGCCGTTTCCTATTCCAGGATCGCCGACGTGTTGAAGAAGGTCTGCGACGATGCCACCTTTGACATGCGTGAGCTTTACAAGCGTATGGCCTTCAATGTGCTGATCGGCAATAGCGACGACCACCTGAAACAAACCGGGCTTCTGCTGACCAGCGCCTCGGGCTATTCCCTTGCGCCAGTATTTGACGTGTTGCCCCACCCCACGCAACTAGGCTTGCAGGCGTTGATCATCGGGAATGAGGGCAGGGTATCGTCTGTCAGCAATTTGCTGAGTACGCCTGAACGCTTTGGGTTGGGGGCGGATGAAGCAAGGTCCATCGTCACGGATATGTATGCCGTCGTGCGAGAAGCCTCCTGCTTTTTCGAAGCGGCAGGCTGTAGCGGTGCCGATGTGCGCATGCTTTCCAATGTGTGTACCCGGTTTGCAGCAGACCTCGCTTAGGATCAAGGATCTCGGGCTGCAACAAAGCGCACCCTCATTACTGAGCGACTGGCAACGGATACACCGACTCCCACCCTCCTCCCAGCGCCTTGTACAACCCGACCATGGCCAATGACACGCCGGTGGAGCTTTCAACCCACTGCTCTTGAGTTGCCAGCAATGCGCTTTGCACGGTGAGTACATTGACGAAATCCGCCACACCTTCGACGTACTGGTGTTGCGCGGTGGTCAGCGCGATCTGGTTCTGGCGCACCGCTTCGGCCAGGCTGTCGCGACGCAATTGGCTGGCGTTGTAGCGGGTCAGTTGGTCGTCGATTTCATGCCAGGCGCGCAGCACGGTTTGCTGGTAGGCAAGGGCCGCTTCCTGTTGCTGGGCTTCGCGCAAATCCACCATGCCTTGCAGGCGCCCACCGTTGAACAGTGGCAGGCTTAATTGCGGGCCGAGGGCAAATGCGCGGGAGCCCCAGGAGCCGAAGTCCGACAGTTGCATGGCTTGAGAGCCGAGGCTGCCGGACAGGGTGATGCGCGGGTAAAAGTCGCCCTTGGCCACGCCGATGCTGGCAGTGGCGGCGTGCAAGCGCGCTTCTGCCTGGCGGATGTCGGGACGGCGTTCGGCCAGCTCCGAGGGCAGGCCAATGGCGACCTGACGCTGGGTTTGCGGCACGGCGGCGTCCTTGGACAGCTGCGCGTGCAAGGCCTGGGGCGGTTCGCCCATCAGCAGGCTCAGGGCGTTGATCAGTTGGTCCTGGCGTTGCTGCAAATCCGGCAGACGCGCTTCGATGGCCGCGACCTGGGCGGCGGCTTCGGCCACGTCGAGGTCGGTCGCTACGCCATCAGCCAGACGCAGTTGCGAGAGCTTGAGGCTGTGGCGGGCGACGTCGAGGTTTTGCTCGGTGACGGCGCGGGTATTTTGTACGCCGCGCAGTTGGATATAGTCCTGGGCGGTCTCGGCCAACACCGACAACAGCACGGCACGACGGTCGTTTTCGGCGACTTCCAGCGTGGCGTCGGCTGCTTCGGTTTCACGCTTGACCCGGCCCCAGAAATCCAGCTCCCAAGAGGCCGAGAAGCCCATGTCCCATTGGTTGAAGGCCGAACGGCCGTTCTCGCCGGAAGGGTCGTTCAAGCCTTTGCCACTGTTACGTTTGCGCTGGTAGCCGCCACCCGCATCGACATTGGGGTAACGCTCGGCGGTGGTCACCTGGCGTACGGCGCGGCTCTGTTGCAGGCGGCTGCTGGCCAGTTTCAAGTCGAGGTTATCGCTGAGGGCCCGGCGTGTCAGGGCGGAAAGCTGCGCGTCGTGGAACACGTCCCACCAGCGCTCCTGCAAGGGATCGCTAACGGCACGGCTGGCAGCTTGTCGGCCCTGGGGTTCGCTCCACTGATTGATCTGCGGGCTCTCGGGCCGCTGGAAGTCGGGACCGACCGTGCAGGCACTCAGGCTGATCAGGCTTAAGGTGAGCCAGGCGACGTGTTTCATTGCTGGGCCACCTCACGCTGTTGCGCGACCGGCCGCGTATCGACGCTGGCTTCCACCGACATGCCGACGCGCAGGCGCTCGGTCAATGGCTGGTTCGGCTCAAGCACGATCTTCACCGGAATACGCTGCACCACCTTGGTGAAGTTGCCGGTGGCGTTGTCCGGTTTGACCGAGGCAAAGGTCACCCCCGTGGCCGGCGCCAGGCTTTCCAGATGGCCTTTGAGCAGTTCGCCGTCAAGGCTGTCGACGCTGACCTGCACCGCTTGCCCCGCGTGCATATGCGACAGTTGCGTCTCCTGGAAGTTGGCTACCACATAGGCCTCGGCCAGCGGCACGACCGCGAGGATCTTGCTGCCCGGGGTCACATAGGCGCCGACCCGCACCGCTCGCTCGCCGACCATGCCATCGACCGGCGCGACAATGCGCGTGTAGGACAACTGATAACTAGCCATTTCCAACGCCGCCTGGGCGCGCTTGAGCCCACCTTCGGCGGCGTCACGCTGGGCGGTGAGGATTTCCACCTGCTTGCGTTCGGCGGCCAGCACTGCGGTGGATTTGGCCAGGCGTGCGGTGGCCTGGTCGATACGGGTCTTGGCTTGTTGGGCGTTCTGCACGGTACCTGCGCCGACGCCAGCGAGGTGGTTATAGCGGTTCAGTTCGTGTTCGGCGAAGGCGACTTCGGCGCGATCCGCCGCGACGGTGGCTTGGGCCTGGGCGATCACCGAGCTCTGGCGCTCCAGGGTCGCGCTGGCGTTTTTCAACTGGGCCTGGGCGACCAAGGTGTCGGCATCGGCGGCCTGGGCGGCGGCGCGAAAGTCGCGGTCGTCGATCAACGCCAACAGTTGGCCGGCCTTGACGCGCTGGTTGTCTTCTACCAGCACTTCCTTGATGAAGCCCGCCACCCGCGGCGCCACCAGGGTGAAGTCGGCGGCGACGAAGGCGTCGTTGGTGGTCTGGTGTTTGCTGCCCAGTACGCCCGGCGCAACCAGATAAACCAGTACGCCAACGGCAAATACAGCAATAACGGAGACGGCAATTTTGTCTTTGCGTTTCATGGAAAGTCCTTGTGGTCAGGCCGGAGCGCGAGGCGGATAGATCCGCGTGGGCATCCAGAAAATCAGCAGGATCAACGCCACCGCGACACCGGCCATGACGACGTAAAGATCCGAAGAGGTCAGCACCACGGTCTGCTCGTGCAAGCGGTGGGCGAGGCCCGGAGCCTCAGTGTCGGCCAGGGGCGAATTGCCCAGGCGGTCCACCAACATGGTTGAATGGAAATGCCCGCGCTGGGTGGTCAATGTATCCAGCACCGCAGTGGCGATCACAGCGGCCAGGCCCTTGACGGTATTGAACCAGGCCGAAGCGAACGGCCCTTCGATGGGTTGAATACTGCCGGTGGACAACATCAGCAGTGGCAACACGGCCATCGGCTGGCCGAAAATCTGCAACAGGTACCAGCCATAAAAATCGTCGCGGATCCACGCCGAAGTCAGGTGCGAACTGCCGATGCAGCACAGCACCAACATGCCAAGGCCAATCCCCAGCACCCAGCGGCAATCGACCCAGCGCAGGTTGCACAGCGCCGCCACCAACGGCAACGCGATCAATTGCGGCAACGCCATCAGCAGCATCACCGGCGCAGTTTGCAACGGCCGGTACCCCTGGACCTGGGCAAGGAAACTGGAGGGGATGATGATCACCGAGGTCAGCACCATCAGCACGCCTGCCAGCACGATCAGGGCGAAGGCCAGGTTGCGCAGGCCGAGCATCTGCAATTTGAAGAAGGGTATTGGCTGCGACCATTCGTTGAGCATGAACAACACCAGCAAGAGCGTGCCACCACACAACAGGAAGGTGATCAGGCCCGACTCGAACCAATCCAGGCGATTGCCCTGCAACAGCCCGATCACCAACATGCAGATCGCCGGAAAGCCCAGCAGCAGGCCGCGCCAGTTGAACTGTTTGAAACGCTCCAGGCGCAGCGGGTCCTGCGGTATGCCATAGGCCACGGCGACCATCGCCAGCAGGCACGGCGCGACGATTTGCCAGAACGCCCACTGCCAGCCGACGTATTCGGTCCACAACGCCGCCAGCGGAGTACCCAGGCTCGGGCCGAAGGTGGCGGTCAGGGCGTAGCCGGCCAGGCCATACAGCTTGACGTTGGCCGGCAGAAAACGCAGTGCCACGGTCATCAGCATCGGGGGCAGCGCGCCACCGGCCAGGCCTTGCACGGTACGCAGCAGCAGCAGGCTTTCGTAGTTGGGTGCGAACGGGCAGAGAATGCCCAACACGGTGAACAAGCCGATGGCGCACAGCGTGAAACGGCGCAGGGAAAACGTCAGCGAACACCACGGCGCAAAGGCCATGGCCGCCACGGAAGTGGCCGTGTAGGCGGCGACCAGCCAGGTGCCTTCATCAAAGCCGATGTACAGCGCACCGCGGATATCGGCAAGCGCCACCTTGGTGACCATCTCGTTGAGACCGGACACCAGCACCGCCAACAACACGCCGACCAGGCCGATGATGATGCGCGGGCCGAACACGGGCGGGGCCGGGGCAACAGGTTTGGCTGCGGCCTGAAAAGCGGGGGCAGCGAGGGATGTCATGAACAGGTAACTCGGAATGAGAAATACCTGAGCAGTTTAATCAGGCTATAGCATGACAAAAAGTTACTTATCGGAAGTTTATAAGTGCGCCAGGCGCAATCCATAGGTGGGAGGGGGCTTGCTCCCGATGGCGGTATGACAGCCACCTGATGTGAAGCTGATACACCTCTATCGGGAGCAAGCCCCCTCCCACATTTGATTGTGCATGGCTTGAGGTTTTTAGTTGGGTTGGGCTTCCAGCCAGGTGGCGTGGCAACTCTCGCGCATGGTTTCACGCAGCCATTTGTGCGCGGGGTCTTTGTCGAAGCGCGGGTGCCAGGATTGGGCCAATACCAGGGTCGGCAAGGAGATCGGCAGCGGGAATGCACGCAATGGCAAGTTCAGGCGTTTGGCGCTCAGGAGCGCTTCCTTGGGCACCGGCATGATCAGGTCGGATTCCGGCAACATGAACATGGCACCGTGGAAGCCCGGCGCGATCATCGCCACGCGGCGCTCCAGGCCCTGCTCGTTCAGCGCGGTGTCGATCGGCCCGCGGGCGATGCCGCGGCGCGAGATGCTGATATGGGAATAGCTGGCAAAGCGTGCGGCGGTGATCTCTTCGTCGAACAGTGGGTGATCTTGTCGCGCCAGGCCGACGAAGGTGGTGGAGAACAGGTTCTGCACCTTCACTTCGGGGCTGACCGGCATGGTGTTGCTCACACGCAGATCCAGGCGCCCTTCGCGCAGAGCTTCGTCGTCGGTGTCGCCTTCAGGCACAAAGCGCAGCTCGCACAGCGGGGCCACACGCTCCATGGTGTCGAACAAGCGACCGCCATATACGCCAATAAAAAAGTCATTGGCGCGTACGCTGAAACGGCGGCGCAAGGTACTCAAATCGACTTGATCCGCCGAGCGAAACAGCAACGCCGCCTGCTCCACCACGTTGCGTACCTGGCCTTGCAGCTCAAGCGCCTTGGGCGTCGGCACCAGGCCGCGACCGGCACGTACCAGGATCGGGTCACCGACAGCTTCACGGATACGCGTGAGGGTACGGCTCATGGCCGCCGGGCTGAGGTTCATCCGCCGTGCGGCGCCGACCACACTGCCCTCATCGAGCAACGCGTCGAGGGCGACCAGCAGGTTCATGTCTGGTAATTGCATGCCAAGCACTCGTGATCGGTGGGGAGTGAGCTGGGCGCAATTCTAGCAGCAATCAGATCCAATACTGCTGGGCCAATGATTACTGGCCCGAATCGAAAGAGTAAGGGGACGGCCAAGTGGTGGGCTTCGGGTTGTTGGGAACACACTCTAAAATCGGAAAGTGCTCCGGCACCTCAACGCGTTTTAACACATACGCTTTCTTCTCCAAGGAGAACTCCTGAAGCTTGGGAGCCAGCAGCACGCGGCGCTGTTCAGGCCCCAGGAAAATTGCGCTGTACTGCCGGTCGTCAACACCTGCGCAACGAAACGTATCATTGAAGTCTGTCGTGTGAGCCGTACGGTACAAAATCTCGGCACGGCGCTCCGGCGACAAGTTGCTACTGATAAACAGCGCACCAATACCGCAGGTAATCAGTGCCGTTATTGCTGGAACCACCACACCCCATTTTTCCTCGGCAGAGCTGGCACTTTCGAAATAACTTCCCATACAGATCAACACTACAATAAATGCGGTGATCAGCACGACGGCGATGCAAGGCCAAAACATCAGCTTGGCCATGTGAAGGGTTGTGCCAGCGATCATTGTCAAAGGAAAAGCAGATGCATCGACATGGAAAATTGCATTAACGTCGGCCACCGCCCGCAGTCGTCCTACGTAACCTAAGGTCGCGAGCAAAAAGCCCCAGAAGATCACAGTGACCTTGAAGTCCTTGAAAAGCCGTTCGAGGATTTTTTCAATAAACGCCAGGACCACATAAAAACCAGTTGCGACCGAACAAGCCAATAGTAAAAACGCCGTATCGGCTGACACGTAGTTTTCCTTGATCAAGCCGGAAAAACCCAAAAGCATAAGTAGCGAAACGACGGAGATAATCGTCAATGTATTCTTGTTTGAAGTGTGCATAGCGTTGTTCCAACCAGAAAGTCTTCTGGTTATCCCCATCGGCCAGAGTATTGGAAGCTTTAGAGGCCGATGGCTAATCAGAAAGGCGCATCGCCCTGGATGGTGGTGCGATACAACTTGCGGCGCAGGTGGCTTGGGCAACCGGCGGCCAAGTGGATCAGCGAGCGGTTGTCCCAGAACACCAGGTCGTGGGGCTGCCACTGGTGGCGGTAGATGTTTTCCGGCAGCACGCTGTGGGCATAGAGCTGGGCCAGCAACTCACGACTTTCGTCATCGGGCAGGCCGACGATACGGGTGGTGAAGCCTTCGCTGACGAACAGCGCCTTGCGGCCGTTTTCCGGGTGGGTGCGCACGATGGGGTGCACCACTTCGGCGACCTGGGCGAGTTGTTCGGGGGTGAGGGTCGGGCGCCAGTTGCCTTCGAATTTGGTTTCGCTGTAGCGCGCCGTGTAGGAGTGCGCAGCGCTGCGGCCTACAACGGCTTTGCGCAGGTGCTCGGGCAGTTGCTCCCAGGCTTTGTGCATATCGGCGAACAGGGTGTCACCGCCTTCGGCAGGCAGTTCCTGGGCGTGCAGCATCGAGCCGAGGCTGGGCAGTTCCTTGTACGACAGGTCCGAGTGCCAGAACTTGCCTGCATCCCCCAGGCCGATGGATTGGCCGTTCTCGATGATGTTGGAGACGATCAGGATTTGCGGGTGATTGGCCAGCAGGAATTGTTTGAGCACGTGGATCTGCAGCACACCGAAACGGCGGCTGAACGCGATTTGTTGTTCGGGGGTGATGCGTTGGTCGCGGAACACTACGACGTGGTGGTCCAGATGTGCGCGATGGATACGGGCGAAGTCCTGGTCATTGACCGGGCGGGATAAGTCCAGGCCGATGATCTCGGCGCCTACACTGCCGGGGAAGGGCCGGACATCGAAGGTTTGGGCAGTGGTGGGGGCAGCAGCGGTGGCGGACATTGGATTCACTCCCGGCGGACAGGGAAGTGAATTTATAGGTATAAGAATGGAAGTTTAAATACTGTTAGGGCATATCGATATGGCGTTTGGTTTGAGGTGCTGGGGGATGCTGAGGGCCTCATCGGGGGCAAGCCCACTCCCACATTTTGATTTGTGAACACATTCATATGTGGGAGCTGGCTTGCCTGCGATGAGGTCGGTACAGGCGCTGAAGATCAACGCTCGTGCAACGCCTCGGCCCGCGCCTTGATGATCGGTTTGAGCAGGTAGCTGAGGATGCTTTTCTTGCCGGTGATGATGTCCACCGAGGCAACCATGCCCGGGATGATCAGCAACGGCTTCTCATCGGTGCCCAAGTGGCTGCGGTCGGTACGCAGGGTGATCATGTAGTAAGTGGTTTTCTTGTCTTCATCAGTGATGGTGTCGGCACCGATGCGTTCGAGCTTGGCCTTCAGCCCGCCGTAGACGGTGTAGTCATAGGCGGTGAACTTGACCACCGCTTCTTGCCCCGGGTGCAGGAAAGCGATGTCTTGCGGACGGATTTTGGCTTCCACCAGCAGGGTGTCGTTCAGCGGTACGATTTCGACCATGTCGCTGCCCGGCTGGATCACGCCGCCGACCGTGTTGACCAATAGTTGCTTGACGATCCCGCGCACCGGCGAGGTGACCAGGGTACGGCTGACCCGGTCGTCCAACGCGCGGCCCGTGGACTCGGCCTTGTTCAGTTCAGTGCGAGCCTCGTTGAGCTGGGTCAGGGCTTCACTGCGGAACTTGCCACGGGTTTCGTCGATCTTGCGCTGCACTTCCTTGATCGCCGATTCGGCGCGGGGGATTGCCAGGGTGGTGGCATCCAGTTGGCCGCGGGTTTCCATTTCGGCGCGCTTGAGGCGCAGCACTTCCACCGGCGATACCGCGCCTTGCGCCACCAGTGGCTCGGACATGTTGATTTCCTGGCGCTGCAGGGACAACTGGCTGCGGTACTGGCCCTGTTTGGAGGTGAACTCGCGCAGTTCCTGCTGGCGCTGTACCAGTTGCTCCTGCAGGCCGCCGACTTCGTCTTTCAGCTGCTGGCGTCGGCTCTCATACAAGGAGCGCTCGTTGGCAGCCTGGCTCGGCGCGGCCTTGAGTACGTCGTCGGGGATGTTCAGTGGGCGATCATCCACCTGCGCACTCAGGCGCTCGACGCGCAGTTGCATGGCCAGGCGCAAGGCTTCGGTTTCTCCGGCGTTGGAAACGAACCGGGTGTCGTCGAGGCGAATCAACGGGGCACCGGCCTCTACGATCTGGCCTTCCTTGACGTACAGCTCGGCGACGATACCGCCTTCCAGGTTCTGGATTTTCTGCAATTTGGACGACGGAATCGCCTTGCCGTCGCCACGGGTCACTTCGTCGATCTGGGAGAAACCCGCCCAAACCACCAGGAACACGAAAAACCCGATGATCGCCCAGATGGTCAGGCGAATAACGCGCGGGGCATCTTCGATCAGCGCTTTGTTGACCTCGGGCAGGGGCTGGCCCTGCAGCGAGTCGGCGCCTTTGAAATAGCGGCCGACCGCACTCTTGATGGACTTAAGCAACACTGATCTGCCCCTTCTTCAACGCTTCCATGACCACGGCTTTCGGGCCGTCCGCGAGAATCTGCCCACGGTCGACCACCAGCAGACGGTCCACCAGCGAGAGCAGTGAGGCTCGGTGCGTGACCAGCACCACGGTCTTGTTTTGCACCACGGCTTGCAGGCGTTGTTTTAAGCGTTCTTCACCGGTGTTGTCCATGGCGCTGGTGGGTTCGTCCAGCAGCAGGATGGGCGGGTTGAGCAACAGCGCGCGGGCCAGGGCGACGTTCTGACGCTGGCCGCCGGAGAGGTTCTGACCACGCTCGCCCACTTGCAACTCGTAGCCCTGGGGGTGCAGACGGGCGAATTCGTGTACACCGGCCAGTTCGGCGGCTTGCAGCACCATTTCGTCTTCGACGTAGCGCGCACCGCTGACCAGGTTGTCGCGCAGAGTGCCGGCGAGCAACTGAATGTCCTGGGCGACGTAGCCGATGTTATGGCGCAACTCGCTGACGTCGATCTGGCGCACGTCCACGCCGTCCACCAGCAGGGCGCCGGAGTCGGGCTGGTACAGGCCAACGATCAGTTTGGCCAGGGAGCTTTTGCCCGAGCCGCTACGACCAATGATGCCGATTTTTTCCCCGGGCTTGATCACCAGGTTGATGTTCTTCAGCGCCAGGTTCTGCTGGTTGGGATAGGTGAAATTCAGGCCCCGGCATTCGATGGCGCCTTGCAGAGTACGGCGGCTCATGGGGCGCTCTTCGAAATTGCGCTCTTGAGGCAGCTCCATCATTTGGTCCACCGAGGTCATGGTGACCTTGGCCTGCTGGTAGCGCGTGAGCAGGCCCGACAGCGAAGCCAGCGGGCTCAAGGCGCGGCCACTGAGCATGTAGCAGGCAATCAGGCCGCCCATACTCAGGTTGCCGTCGATGATCTGGTACACGCCGAATACGATCATGATCACGCCGGCCAATTGCTGGATCAGCAGGGTCATGTTCATCGACAGGCCCGACAGCAACTTCACCCGCAGTTCAAGCCGGCTCAGGGTGCCGATGGTCTGCTCCCAGCCATACTGGCGCTCGCTCTCGGCATTGTTGACCTTGACCGCATCGAGCCCGGCGAGGGTTTCGATCAGGCTCGACTGGCGTTCAGCGGCCAGGGCCATGGTGCGTTCCATGGTGGCTACCAAGGGCTTTTGCAGGGCATAGCCGATGCCCAGGGCAAGCGGGAACGCCAACACCGGGATCCACACCAGGTGCCCGCCGAGGATGGCGATCACCATAAAGATCAGCAGCGTGAACGGCAGGTCGATCAGGCTGGTGAGGGTCAGCGACGCGAGAAAATCGCGCAGGCTTTGAAACTCATGGATGTTCTGGGCGAAGCTGCCGACCCGCGCCGGGCGGTACTTCATGGACATGCCGACGATGCGTTCGAACAGCGTGGCCGAGATGATCAGGTCGGTTTTTTTACCGGCCAGGTCCAGGCACAGGCTGCGCAGGCTTTTGAGAATCAGGTCGAACAGGTATGCGCCACAGATGCCCACGGCCAGCACCCACAGGGTGGCGGTGGCCTGGTTCGGTACGACGCGGTCGTACACGTTCATCACGAACAGCGGCGCGGCCATGGCGATGATGTTGATCAGGAAGCTGGCGGCGATGGCGTCGGTGTAGAGCCAGCGCGAACGCATGAGGGTGTCACGGAACCACGAACGCGCCCGTGGAATCAGGCTGCCGTGGTTGACGTCGAATTTGTGTTGCGGCTGGGCGAAGAAGACCTTGCCGATGTAATCGTCGGCCAATGCTTCGCGCTTGATCAGCACTTCGCCGCCGTCGCTTTCGCTGAGCAGCACCCGCGCCTCATCGTCGCCCTGCCAACCCACCAGCACGGTGCTGCGCCCGTCCTTGAGCAACAGCAGGGCCGGCAATGCAATCGTCGGGATCTGTTCCAGCTTGCGTTGCAGCAGCCGGCCTTGCAGCCCGGCCCGCGCAGCAGCACGCGGCAGCAGTTCAGCACTCAAGCGTTGCGAGGGCAGCGGCAGGCCAGTGGTGAGCATGGCCGCGCTGGCAGGCTTCTGGTGCAGTGCGCAGAGCGCCAGCAACCCGTCGAGCAACGGGTCGTCGTGCAAAGCGCGTGGATCATGACTGAGATGAACTCGACCGATTTCAGATTCCACGCGGTGCACTCTCGACTAACAGATGGGGCTATTGGGGTGGCTCAATTCATCCCAGGCAGTTGGACTTTAGGTTTCACGTCGTTCTGCACGACGGAGGCCATCGGTGCGACCACTCCCTGGCTCTTGAGCAATTCGCCCATGGTCGCCTTGATTCGGTACTGAGTAAATAACTGAATGTTCTTGATTTCTTCCAGGCGGCGGGAAGCGGTGAACAATTCATTCTCGCTGTCGAGCAAATCCAACAGGGTACGTTGGCCAAGGCTGAACTGCTGCTGGTAGGACGTGCGTACGCGGGTGCTGTGATCCACATACTGCTGGGCGACCGGCAATTGCGCGTTGGCGTTACTCAAGGCGTTCCAGGCCAAGCCTAGCTCTTCGTTGAGTTGGCGCAAGGCGTTGTTGCGAATATCCAGAGCCTGGTTGGCCTGGTAGGACTTCGATTGCAGGTCAGCCTTGTTGCTGCCACCGGCAAACAGGTTGAAGCGCATGCGCACCATGGCTTCCCAGCCGTTGCTGTGGTTGGGATCACCGGAGACGTTGTTGTCGGCGTTGGTGCCAAGCTCGGCGTCAAAGCGCGGGTAGAAGGTGGATTTGGCGGCTTCGTACTGCTTCTCGGCGGCGGAGATATCCGACTCGGCCGAGCGCAGGACCGGGCTGTTGTCGAGCATCTGGCGACGGGCTTCATTCAGGTCTGCCGGCAGCATGGCCATGAACGGGGCCGGGCGCTCGAGTTGGTCCGGCATCTGGCCTACGGCGCTGAGGTAGTTGACCTGCGCGTCGGCCAGGTTGGTTTGCTCGGTGATCAAGTTGTTGCGGGCCTGGGCCAGACGCGCTTCGGCCTGGTCCTGGTCGGCACCGTTGCCGACGCCGCGCTCCGTGCGCAACTTGATCTGATCGTAGATGCGCTCGTGGTTGCGCAGGTTGTCTTCGGCCAGGCGCACAAACTCACGACGGGTCAGCACTTCCAGGTAAACCTGAGCAACGGTCAGCGCTGTGCGCTCGGAAGTACCCAGCAAGGAGTAGGCACGGGAATTAACGTTGGCTTGTTGACGCCCGACTTCGCTGGAGGTAGCGAAACCGTCAAAAATCATTTGCTGCAGACGCAGGCTGGATTCACCGCGGTTAAGCGTGTCCCAGTGGTTGCCGCTGGGGTTGTTGGCGCGGGTGGTGGCGTTGTCAGTCCCTTGACGACCGTAACCGGCGTTCAGGTCGACACGCGGCAGGTAACCACCTTGGGCGGCGCGCAATTGGTAATCGGCGGCGATACGGCTGTTTACACCCGCCTGGATTTCCGGGTGTACATCCAATGCCTGCTGCATGGCTTGGGGCAGTGTCTGGGCTTGTACGAAACTGGCGGCGAGAACGAACGGTATTGCCTTGAACAGGTGCAGACGCATTAAAAAATTCCCCAGGACTTCTTGTCTCAAATCACAGCGATGACTACCGCTGCGTCGGATAATGGCTACCGTAATGACCGTACGTCGGAAAGTTCAAAAAGCGGAACTGCTTCACACATGTAGGACGGTTCGCCGCATAAATATCAATGTGACATTACAGAGGCGATTGTTTAGGATGGCGACCATAAGGTCAATACTTTGGCACAAACTAGATCGCTAAAAAATCTAGCCAAATATTTGACGTCAATACATATATAGACTACGCCCTCCCAATTGGCAGCGCTAATAGCGCGCTGCGAAATGGAATTTGTCGAAACGGATCGCCGGAGAAAATTTTAATGAGCAGTGTTGTTGCCATCGTCAAAAGCATTGTTGGTCAAGTTTTCGTTATTTCTCCGGAAGGAACACGTCGCGTCCTTGTAGAAGGTGACCGCCTGTTTGCAGGCGACCAGATCGACACAGGCATGTCGGGCGCAGTCAGCCTGGAACTGGCCGACGGCCGCATTCTGGACCTGGGCCGGGAAACCCAGTGGAGCGCCGATCTGCCGGACTCCAGCGCCGACTTGGCCGCCGCTGCCGAGCAAGCCGCACCATCGGTTGCCGAGCTGCAACAAGCCATCGCCGCCGGCGCCGACCCGACCACCGACCTGGAAGCCACCGCCGCAGGCGCAAACGCTACCGGTAATGGTGCCGCCGGGGGTGGCCACAGCTTCGTGGTGCTGGACGCGACCGCCGGCCGTGTCGACCCGACCATCGGCTTCCCGACTGCACCTATCGGCCAAGGCACTTCGGCACTCAACGCCCTGAGCGGAGCGCCAGGCTCGGCGGACTCGGGCAACCAGGTGTTGCAGCCTTCGACCCTGACCCTGAGCGCGACGCCGACCATCACCGAAGCGGGCGGCGTGCTGACCTACACCGCTACCGTGACGCGGCCCTCCACCAGCGACCTGACCGTCACCTTGACCAATGGCGCGGTGATTACCATCCCGTCGGGCCAGTTGACCGGCACCGTCAATGTGCCTCTGGCCCCTAACGACAGCCCGTACATCGACCCGGGCCAGATCAGCGTCGGCGTTACCGGTACCACCGGCGGCGGCAACCTGGTATTGACCATCGACCCTAACCCGGCCGTAACGCAGATCACCGACACCATCGACACCACCACCGTCACGCTGACGGCGGGCAATACCGTGACGGAAGGCGGCCAGATCACCTACACCGCCACCCTGACCAACCCGGCGCAAACCCCGGTGAATGTCACCTTGAGCAATGGCTCGGTGATCACCATCAAGGCCGGTGAATCGACAGGTACCGTTGTGGTCGATACCCCGGCTAACGACGTCTATAACAATGGCTCGACCGTCAGCACCACCATTACCGGTGCAACCGGCGGCAACTTCGAAAACCTGGTACCGAGCACTACGCCAGCGGTCACCACCATTACCGATTCGGTCGACACCACCACCGTTACCCTCACAGCCAACAGCAACGTGACCGAAGGCGGCCAGATCACCTACACCGCCACCCTGACCAACCCGGCGCAGACCCCGGTGAATGTCACCTTGAGCAATGGCTCGGTGATCACCATCAAGGCTGGCGAGTCGACCGGCACCGTTGTGGTCGATACTCCGGCTAACGACGTCTATAACAACGGTTCGACCGTCAGCACCACCATCACCGGTGCAACCGGCGGCAACTTCGAAAACCTGGTACCGAGCACTACGCCTGCGGTCACCACCATTACCGATTCGGTCGACACCACCACCGTTACCCTCACAGCCAACAGCAACGTGACCGAAGGCGGCCAGATCACCTACACCGCGACCCTGACCAATCCGGCGCAGACCCCGGTGAACGTTACCTTGAGCAATGGCTCGGTGATCACCATCAAGGCTGGCGAGTCAACCGGCACCGTTGTGGTCGATACTGCGGCTAACGACGTCTATAACAACGGTTCGACCGTCAGCACCACCATTACCGGTGCAACCGGCGGCAACTTCGAAAACCTGGTACCGAGCACTACGCCTGCGGTCACCACCATTACTGATTCGATCGATGCCACCACCGTCACCCTGACCGCAAGCTCGACCGTGACCGAAGGTGGCCAGATCACCTACACCGCCACCTTGACCAACCCGGCGCAAACCCCGGTAAACGTTACCTTGAGCAATGGCTCGGTAATCACCATCAAGGCGGGCGAGTCTGTCGGCAGCGTGGTCGTGGACACCGCGCCCAATGATGTCTACGTCAACGGCAGCACGGTCAGCACCACCATCACCAGCGCGACTGGCGGCAACTTTGAAAGCCTGGTGCCGAACACAACTGCGGCAGTCACCACGATCACCGATTCGATCGACACTACTACCGTTACGCTGACTGCGCCGACCGAGGCGAATGAGGGCGGGCAGATTACGTACACCGCTACGCTTTCCAACAAGGCGGGCACTGACGTTACGTTGAAGTTGGATAATGGCTCGTCGATCACTATCAAGGCCGGCGATACCGTCGGCACCGTGACCGTGCCTGCGCCGACCGATGATGTGTTTATCGATAAGAGCACCCAGACGGTCCAGATCACTGACGCTTCTGGCGGCAACTTCGAGAAGTTGGAAGTCGCGGGCAACGGCGCCACCACCACGATCAACGACACCATCGACAAGGTCGATGTGGTCCTGACCGCTACCACCACCGTCGGTGAAGGCGGCAATATCGTTTACACCGCCAGCCTTGTGGATAAGAACGGTGCGCCGGTGACTAACATCACTAATCCGTTGACTGTCACTCTGGATAACGGTCAGACCATCACCATTGGTGTGAATCAGTCGAGCGGCACCGTTACCACCGTAGCGCCGGATGATGTTTACAAAGGCGATCAAACCGTCACTACTGCTATCAGCGGCGTGACCGGCGGTGAGCACTTCGAAAATCTGGTTCCAGGGACCGATAAAGTCACCACGACCGTGACTGACACTCCGGGCACCGATAACACCACCACTGTCACGCTGACTGCACCGTCTGAAGCGAATGAAGGTGGTCAAATTACGTACACCGCTACGCTTTCGAATAAAGCGGGCACTG
>NZ_SPKP01000058.1:210096-210729 GCF_023127835.1 Pseudomonas sp. B329
TAAAGTCGATGTAGTACTGACCGCCACTACCACCGTCGGCGAAGGCGGCAATATCGTCTACACCGCCAGCCTTGTGGATAAAAACGGCGCGCCGGTGACTAACATCACCAATCCGCTGACTGTCACCCTGGATAACGGTCAGACCATCACCATCGGCGTGAATCAGTCGAGCGGCACTGTTTCGGTTCTTGCTCCTGATGACGTGTACAAAGGCGATCAAACCGTCACTACTGCTATCAGCGGCGTGACCGGCGGCGAGCACTTTGAAAATCTGATTCCAGGTACCGATAAAGTCACCACGACTGTAACTGACACTCCGGGGACCGATAACACCACGACCGTGACGTTGACTGCGCCGAGTGCGGTGAACGAAGGTGGCCAGATCACCTATACCGCAACCTTGAGCAACAAGGCCGGTACCGACGTCACGTTGAAACTCGACAACGGTTCAAGCATTACCATCAAAGCGGGCGACACCGTCGGCACCGTGACCGTCCCGGCGCCGACTGATGACGTGTTTATCGATAAGAGCACGCAGACCGTTCAAATCACCGAAACCACGGGTGGCAACTTCGAAAAACTGGAAGTCGCGGGCAACGGCGCCACCACCACGATCAACGACACCATCGACAA
>NZ_SPKP01000059.1:0-853 GCF_023127835.1 Pseudomonas sp. B329
CAGTTGCCCGTGTTTGTTGTAGCTGTAATCGGTAACCTCGCCGTCAGGATCGGTCCTACGCGTAACATCGCCTTGCTTATTACGCTCGTATTTCCAGACCGCCTCCCCACGCCTCACAACCCGAACAAAACCGTTGTCATGCTCGTAAGACGTCGGCTCATCATCCCCCGGAAACAAAGCCACCAGGCGCCCAGCTTCGTCGTACTGATAGGCCGTCACCGCGCCCAGCGGATCCTGTTCGACGGTCAGCCGCCCCTTGGCATCGTAGGATTTGAAATGCTGCGCGCCGTCCGGATCGATGCGCTGCACCAACCGCGCCCGGTCGTCGTGGACATAGACTTCCTGGCTACCATCGGCGTTATGCACCGTGACACGGCCGTCATCCCCCCAGGCATAACGCGTGTCCATCTGCGAAAAACTCGCCCAATGCCGGACGCAACGTGCCGCCTTGCCGGAACGCTCCCACGCCCAAAAGAAACTCGCCCCACCGGCCAACTGCCGCTCAACAATGACGTGCTGATCGTCGTACCGATAACGCTCGCTTTCACCGACGGCATTGGTCGCGCAAACCAGTCGTCCGTCTTCGTCATAGGCGTAGGAAACAACGTTCTGCTCGGTTTCCCAGACGTAGGGCTCACGCCCTTTGGCGCGATGCACCTGGTAGTCCACCGCCACGATGCGATCCAGCTCATAACGCAGCAGCAGCGAGCGACCAGCACCGTTATCCAGCCGCTCAATTCGCCCGGAATGATCACGGAAAATGCGTAGACGGTTGTCATACGCATCGCTGACCGCAGTCAATACACCGTCGCGAAAGTGATAGAACCGCGACGCCTGGGCCAGCACTAACTCA
>NZ_SPKP01000059.1:863-1122 GCF_023127835.1 Pseudomonas sp. B329
GATCCTTCCCGAGCGATCACGGCAAATGCGTAGACGGTTGTCATACGCATCGCTGATAGAAACCAACGCACCGTCGCGAAAGTGATAGAACCGCGACGCCTGGGCCAGCACCAGCTCATCAGGAGCCGAGCCTAAATAGATCGCCGCTTCGGCCAGGCTATTGGTGATCGCTGGCCGAGAATCGGTGGGCAATGGAAACTGCGTACGGCGGTTCTCATGATCGGTCCACACCACCGAATCGCCCGACACACAAAGCCTG
>NZ_SPKP01000059.1:1132-1640 GCF_023127835.1 Pseudomonas sp. B329
ATTGGTGATCGCGGGTCGAGCCGCTGTAGGCAAGGGCAGGGTGGTCGAGCGGTTCTCATGGTCGATCCACACCACCGAATCGCCCGACACACAAAGCCTGTGCGCCAGCGCATGGCTCCAGCCAAACCCCAACCCGCAATCCACACCCACCGCACTGGTGCGATACAACCGCGTCCACTCAAACGGCAAAACACCGTCCAGCGCACCATCAGTGAGGGTCAGTAATTCCTCGCCGGTGACCATCGACACCGGGCAGCCGTTGGTGACCGTCTTGTCCGCTGGCGCCGCCGCATCTCCTTTTGGATTCGACGCCACGACAGGCACATCATCGACGTGTTCCTGACGGACCAACACGGTCTGTCGGGTCTTGTTGCGAACCACCGGCACCGGGTTCGAAACCAGCGTGTCGCCGGCCTTCAACGGCACCACCGGCACGGCCTTGACCGGCGTCGCCGCACTGCTCAGCAACACAGGCTTGGCGGCCTCAACATGCGTGTCCAGCCGCGGC
>NZ_SPKP01000059.1:1650-2807 GCF_023127835.1 Pseudomonas sp. B329
CGGGCAGCCGTTAGTAACCGTCTTGTCCGCAGGTGCCGCCGCATCTCCCTTCGGATTGGAAGCCACGGCAGGCGCATCATCCACATGCTCCTGCCGGACCAATACCGTCTGCCGAGTCTTGTTGCGAACCACCGGCACCGGGTTCGAAACCAGCGTGTCGCCCGCCTTCAACGGCACCACCGGCACGGCCTTGACCGGCGTCGCCGAACTGCTCAGCAACACAGGCTTGGCGGCCTCAACATGCGTGTCCAGCCGCGGCCCCGCCACCTGCCTGGCCAGCAACTCCAACAACGCCCGCGCCCCGCCGGACTTGACGCCACTCAGCACCTGCGCACCCAGCCGCAGCTGTACGCCAATACCTCGCGTCGCCCAGATCAGTAGCAAATTGATCAACACTTCGCCGGTGATTTCACCCAGCAGCTCGTACATTTCGGGCGGCGGCAGCATCCGTATCCAGGCCACCACCGCTGCCACGTAGATAAACAGCAGCGGCTCATCACTGAGCACCAGCAATCCCTTGGCCAGCGTGTCTTTACCCAGCGCAAGCAGCGCGTCCAGTTCGGCCCGGGAGAGGTACTTCAGCAACTTTTCGCTGTTGGATTTGAGGTTCGCGAGCAGGTCATACAGCTCGGTGATGCTGTCCCACAGGTTGTAGAGCGCCTTGCCAAGTCCGGTAGCGAAGGCAATGCCCTGCATCGCACTGCGCTTGTAAGCAGGATCTTTGGCAAAGTCTGCCCATTGAGGCGCGAAACGCTCGTCCCACTGTTTACGCAGATCAGCTTCCAACCCGGCAATCACTGACGTGTAGGAGGCATACAGCGCCTTGACGTGATCCCTGGAGACATTGGGGTAAAAGGTGATTTGGTACTGCTGATCGCGGGTACAGTCGTTGACTTCGAGAATGCCGCTGGGGCCGATGGTCCGATGAAGCGGCGCGCCGACTGGGCTGCCATCCCGAGCCAGGGCTTGCAGTTCCACCTGGGTGTTGCCGATGGGTACAAACCGGGTACTTTCAAACAGATGCACCAGGGTCAACCCACCCTGGGCTTTGCATTGAGCGACGGTACGGCTGGGTTTATCGGAAGAAGCCGGCGCGACCAGTGCGACGTCTTCCCCAACCTTGAACACCTGCTCCACGGCAAGTGCCGAACCACCCA
>NZ_SPKP01000059.1:2909-7527 GCF_023127835.1 Pseudomonas sp. B329
GCGATCACCGGAATCAAGAGCCAGCCCCGTCAACCAGGGCTCTAACGAAAACAACCATCTGCAATCCCTCGCACTGTTCAATCAGGCGAGGGACTTTGCAGAGGTTTTCAGGGCAGGGGAGTAGAGCTTATCCGGCGCTTGCGTGGGAAGTTTCAGCAACCTTGTCGCGCAGCACCAGGCTGCACAGCGCCGGCAGGAACAACAGCGTCAACACCGTGCCCACCAACACGCCGCCAATCAGCACATAGGCCAGCGACGACCAGAACACTGACAGCGTCAGCGGAATAAACGCCAGCGCCGCTGCCAGTGCGGTGAGGATTACCGGGCGCGCACGGCGCACTGTGGCTTCGATGATGGCCTCGCGAATCGCCATGCCGTGATCCTGGTTCTGGCGGATCTGGTCGGTAAAGATCAGCGTGTTGCGCATCAGGATGCCGCCGATGCCGATCAGCCCGAGAATCGCGTTGAAACCGAATGGCTGGTTGAACAGCAACAAGGTCGGCACTGCACCGATCAGGCCCAGAGGCGCGGTAGCGAACACCATGAACATCACGCCGAACGAGCGCACCTGGAACATGATCACCGTGAGGGTCAGCAGGATCATGATCGGGAACAGCGCCGCCAGGGCCACGTTGGCCTTGGCACTTTCCTCTACCGGGCCGCCGATGTCGATTTTGTACCCACTGGGCAGCTTGGCGATCAGCGGTTGCAGGTCTTTGTACACGGCCATTTCCACATCGGGTGGTTGCACGCCGTCGATGATGTCGGCGCGCACTTCCACGGTGGTGGCGCGGTCACGGCGCTTGAGGATCGGTTCTTCCATCACCGCCTTGAAATGTCCGACCTGGGCCAGCGGCACCGACGTACCGGCGCTGTTGGTCAGCGTCATGTTATTGAGGTTGGCAAGGTCTTCGCGTTGGCTGCCCTGGGCGCGGGCCACCACTGAGACGGTGCGGTTGCCTTCGCGGACTTCGGTGATCGGGTTGCCGCTGAGCAGGGCGTTCAACTGGGACTTGACCTCGTCGGGGGTAAAACCCAGCAAGCGCAGGCGGTCCTGGTCCAGCACCAGGCGATAAGCGCTGGCACGCTCGCCCCATTCGAGGAAGGTGTCTCTGGTCAGCTTGTTGCCGGCCACGACCTGGCGTACGTCTTCAGACAGCTCGCGCAGCACATTGAGGTCTGGCCCGGAGACGCGAAACACCACCGGGAACGGCACCGGCGGGCCGAAGACGAGCTGTGTGACCCGCACCCGCGCCGATGGAAATTCGCCTGCCGCAATGCGCTCGCGCATACGCAGTTTCAGCGCATCGCGGGCGTGGGAGTCGGGGGTTTGCACGATCAGCTTGGCGAACGCCGGGTCGGGCATTTCAGGGTTCAACGACAGGAAAAACCGCGGTGCACCGCCGCCCACATACGTGTCCACCATGCTGGTCTGCGGCTCTTGCAACAGGGCTTTCTCCACCTGCGCTGCCACCGCTTCGGTGCTTTTAAATGCGCTGCCGGGTGGCATATACACTTCAAGAATCAGCTCCGAGCGGTCGGAGTCGGGGAAGAACTGTTTCTTCACCACCGCCATACCCAGGCCGCACAGCACGAACGCGGCCACCACCAGCCCGGTTACCAGCCAGCGCCCGCGCACGCAGGCCTCCACCAGGCTGCGCAGTTTCTGGTAGTAGCGCCCGGCATAAATCGCATCATGCCCGCCGGGGACTGGCTTGATGTGCGGCAACAACTTCACGCCCAGGTAAGGCGTAAACACCACGGCCACCAGCCAGGACGAAATCAGCGCGAAACCTACGATCCAGAAAATATTCCCGGCGTATTCGCCCGCCCCGGAGCGCGCAAACCCAACCGGGAGAAAACCGATGATGGTGACCAGGGTCCCGGTCAGCATCGGCGCCGCCGTGGAACTCCAGGCGTAGGTGGCCGCGTGGATCCGATCAAAGCCTTCTTCGAGTTTGACCACCATCATCTCGATGGCAATGATCGCGTCGTCCACCAACAAACCCAGGGAAATGATCAGTGCGCCGAGGGTCACACGGTCGAATTCACGGCCGGTGACCAGCATGATCACGAACACGATCGAGAGCGTCAGCGGCACGGCTGCCGCCACTACCAGCCCCACGCGAAAGCCCAGGGCCAGCAGGCTGATCAGCATCACCACGGCCAGGGCGACGAAGAATTTGAGCATGAACTCGTTGACCGCCAGGCTGATGTTTTTCGCCTGGTCGGAGACTTTGGCGAAGTTCACGCCCAAGGGCAGGTCGGCCTGGATCCTGGCTTCCTGGGCCAGCAGGCTCTTGTCCAGTTCCAGGCCGTTCCAGTGTTTTTCCATGATCACACCCAGCATCAGCGCGGGGTCGCCCTGGTGACGGATGCGGTAGCTGGGCGGGTCTTCATATCCGCGGCTCACGGTGGCGACATCAGCGATGCGCAGCACGCGGCCATTGACTTGCAGCGGTACGTTTTCGATCAGCGCGAGGCTGTCGAAGGCGCCGTCGATGCGTATGTAGGCGCGGGCGCCGGCGGTTTCGACGAAGCCTTCGGGCGCCACGGCGTTTTGCGCGGCGAGGGCGGCGAAGATTTGCTCGGGCTTGATGCCCAGAGTTGCCAGGCGCTCATAGGAAAACTCCACAAACACGCGCTGGGCCTGTTCACCAAGGATATTGACCTTCTTTACCCCCGGCAGGTTGAGCAAGCCCTGGCGCAGTTCCTCGGCCATTTGTACTTGCTGGCGGTGGGGCAGGTGTTCTGCCTCCAGGGCATACAAGGCGAAATACACATCGGAATATTCATCGTTGAAAAACGGCCCGATCACGCCCTTGGGCAGTTGCGCGGCTTCGTCGCTGAGCTTTTTGCGTGTCTGGTAGAACAGCGCCTGGATCTCGCTCGGGCGTGTGGATTCGAGGAAGGTCATGCGCATCGACACGAAACCCGGCTGGGCGATGGTCTCGACGCGGTCGTAGTAGTCCAGTTCCTGCAGGCGTTTTTCCAGGCGGTCGGCCACTTGCTCCTGCATCTCCTGGGCGGTGGCGCCGGGCCAGGCGGCGGTGATGGTCATGACCTTGACGGTGAACGAGGGGTCTTCGGCGCGGCCCAGCTTGCCGAACGCGAAGACCCCGGCGACGAGGATCGCAATCAGCAAAAACAGGGTGACAGCGCGGTGTTTGACGGCCAGTTCGGAGAGGTTGATCCCGCGCATACTCATTGATCCTGCTTACGGTTGAGGGCCAGCGCTTGGGAGGGCAGCAAGCGCACCGTATCGCCGCTGTGCAACAGGTGAGCGCCGAGGGCGACGATGGTTTGGCCGGGTGTTACGCCGCTGTCGAGCAAGGCGTCCTCCTGGCCGAGGCTGGCGACCTTCACCGGGGCGAAGCTGAGTTTGAAATCGTCGCCAATCACCCATACGCCCGTGCCTTGCCCTGCATCCTGCAAGGCGCCAATGGGTACGCGGGTTTGCAGGGGCTGGCCGTTGCCTTGCAAGCGCACGGTGATGGTGGAACCGAGGGCGAAACGTTCGACCGCACCCTGCAGCACATAACGTGCGCGGTAGGTGCGGGTCACGGGGTCGGCGCTGGCGGACAGTTCGCGCAGAGTGGCGGTCACGGCCTGGTCCGCTGCGCCAAAGGGAAGCGCCAGGGCTTTTTGCGTAGCCAGGTCACGCTGGTTCTCCGGCAGATTGACGATGGCTTCGCGGGCGCCGTCATGGGCCAGGCGCGCCACGATTTGCCCTTCGGCTACCACCTGGCCGCGATCGGCCAGCACGTCGGTGATGATGCCGTCGCCATCGGCCTTGAGTACTGAATAAGTGCGACGGTTTTCGATCTGGCTGGCATCCGATTGCGCCGCGGCCAGTTCGGCCTGGGCGACGCGCAGGTTAGTGGCCGACTGATCGAAGATCTGCCGCGACACCGCGCCGGTACTGGCCAGGCGCTGGTAACGGTTTTCGTCATCGCGGCGCTGGCGCAGTTGGGCCTGGGCGGCGGTGACGCGGTTTTTTGCCGAGCGCAGCGCCAGTTCGAAGTCGCCAATGTCCAGCACCAACAGGGTGTCACCACGGGAGACGTGCTGGCCGGGGTCGACCTTGCGTTCGATCACCTTGCCGCTGACCCGAAAGCCCAGGTCGCCTTCCGTGCGCGCGGCCACTACACCGGTATAGGCGCTTTGCTGGGTGCCGGCTGCTTCGACCTTGGCGGCGAGTACCGGGCGCGGCACTCGCACCTGGGCGGTATCGGCCTTGCTGTTGCAGCCATTGAGGAACATCAACAGGGCCAGGGGCGTGAGAAGACGCAGGGGGAGAGGGGGCATGACGAACTCCAGGGTGACCATAGGGCAAAAAAATTATGGGCATAATTTTTTCTCATATTATGGTCGAAATATAAATTAATCCAGCCCCCGGATATTCCCAGTCAGTTGTGCGCAGATCTCTTGTGGGCTTGTTCGCGAAAGCAGCATAGGTATCTATATATTTTTGTAGGTTGTAGCAGCTGACGGTAACCACGATGCGAAGCGAGCCGCTCTTGATCTTGATCTGCTTTTGATCTTAAGCGCCCCGTTAAACCACGCTGGCGGATTACGGGCACACCGAGCCTGGGCGAGGTGCCGAGTGGTGGGGCAA